>CAJTSU010000028.1:7138-9391 GCA_910579055.1 uncultured Mailhella sp.
CCGAGGCGGGCAAGGTCATCTGCCTTGCCAATAAGGAAAGCCTTGTTCTTGCCGGGCCGTTGATCCGATCGATCTGCACCCGCACCGGAGCTGTGCTTCTGCCCGTGGACTCGGAGCATAACGCCCTGTTTCAGTGCATGACAGGCCGCGCGCCCGAGGAAATCCGCACCCTCATCCTTACCGCGTCCGGCGGCCCCTTCCGCGGCAAAACACGGGAAGAATTGCGCGACGTCCGCCCCGAACACGCACTCCGCCACCCCAACTGGAGCATGGGCGCAAAAATCACCATTGACTCCGCCACACTTATGAACAAGGGGCTGGAGGTTATCGAAGCCTGCCAGCTCTACGACATGCCTGTGGACGCAATAAAGGTAGTGGTGCATCCGCAATCCATCGTTCATTCCCTTGTGGAACTGAAAGATGGCGCGGTCATGGCGCAGTTGGCCGCACCCGACATGCGCCTGCCCATCGCCTCCTGCCTTTCCTGGCCCGTAATGCTGGAAAATACAGGAATCGCCCCGCTGGATTTGGTGGACAATGGCCCGCTCAGCTTTGAAGCGCCGGCTCTTGCCGCCTTTCCCTGTCTGAACCTGGCCCGCCGGGCTCTGGCAGAGGGAAAAACAGCGGAACTCAACGCCGCCAATGAAGTGGCTGTGGAACGTTTTCTGAAAAACGACATCGCCTTTCTGGACATTCCGGCCCTCGTACATACCATACTGGAAACAAGTGAAGGCACAACGCCGCCGCTTGCCGAAAACCCCGGCCAAACCCGCGCCGCTCTGGATGCCATCCTGGCTCGGGATGCCCTTGCACGTAAACAAGCCGCCGCATGGCGCGCATGACACACCACATGGACTTTCTTTTAACTATTTTTTCCTACTGGGATTCCGCCCTCGCCGTTATACTGGTGTTGGGCGGCCTGATTTTCTTCCACGAACTCGGGCACTTCACCGCCTGCCGTCTGATGGGCATCGGCGTGGTTACATTTTCCATCGGTATGGGGCCCCGGCTCTGTTCTTTCCACCGGGGGAAAACGGAATACCGTCTGTCCTGGCTCCCCTTCGGGGGATACGTCGCTTCGGTGGGTGAATACAGCGACGAAGTGGAAGAACTCGGCTTTACGCCGGAAGAAGCCATTACCAATCGCCCGGCCCTGCAACGCCTTCTCATGGCCGCCGCAGGCCCCTTTGCCAACTTGCTGCTGGCTTTTCTGCTGTACTGGGGCGTGGCGGCCACAGCGGGTATGACCATTCCCCTGCCTCAGATCGGTTCCATCATTCCCGGCAGTGCGGCGGCGGAAGCGGGTATGCTTCCCGGTGATACCGTACTGTCCATTGACGGGCACGCCATTAATGAATGGGGCCAGATTCCCGAAATGGTCGGCGCATCGGAAGGCCGGCCCATGCAGTTTATTGTCAAACGCGACGGACAGGAGCATTCCCTGACCATGACCCCCACGCGCATGGACAGAACCAATATGTTCGGCGAGCAGGAAACAGCCTGGATGATCGGCGTGGGTGCCGGCAACGCCGTGCGCTATGAAGAACTCGGCATGTTCGACGCGGCCCGGCAGGGCCTGTGGCAGACCTGGAATGTCATAGATCTCACGGTACAAAGTATCAAAAAACTGGTGAGCGGCAGTGTGGCGGCGGAAAATGTGGGAGGCCCGATCATGATCGCTGAAATGCTGGGCAAAAGCGTCGAACACGGCATCATGCCCCTGATCATGCTGGCCGCATTCATCAGCGTCAATCTCGGCCTGCTCAACCTGCTTCCCATTCCCGTCCTGGACGGCGGGCTTATCCTGTTCTGCCTGATCGAGATGATCATCCGCCGTCCCGTGCCGGAAAAGCTGCAAGAGTATGCCATGCGCGCCGGAGTGGCTTTTCTGATCTGTCTGATGCTTTTCGCCACATTCAACGACGTGAAGCGCTGGTTTGTCCGACCCGACGCCGTGAAGACGGAAATTGTGCAGGATAAGGAATAGCCTCATGCCCTCTCCCCTCACTCTGGTTCTGAACTCGGCGGAAAAACGTGTGCAACTGCTTGTCCTGCGCGGGCGCGACCTGCTCTGCGCGCAGGATTGGCTGTGCCGAACCGGCAGTATGGAACTTCTGGCCCCGGTCATGCACGACGCCTTTGTCCGGCTGCACCTTTCCCCCCTCTCGCTGGATCGCATCGCCTGCGTGGCCGGGCCGGGCAGCTTCACCGGGTTGCGCCTTGCGCTGACCACAGCGGCGGCTCTGGCCCGCG
>CAJTSU010000028.1:9402-28671 GCA_910579055.1 uncultured Mailhella sp.
ATCGCGGCTTCCCCGTGCGCCAGGCGGGCCTGGACTATCTCCAATGCCTTGCGGCCAACGCTCCGGCGAAGCCGGGAGAACGAGTGCGTGTGGCGGTAAATGCCAAACGCGGCTGGATATACCAGGCGGATTATATTGCACAGGCTCCCGGCTCAATGGACGGCGCACCCCGCCCTCCCCGAAGGGAGGGAAATATCCGCCTGCTTCCCCTGCCCCTGCCGGAAACCGCCCCGGAAAGCGGGATCGACTGGATCCTGGGCAGCGCCGCAGGTTCCGGCCAGCCCGGGCGCTCTGCCCTGTTCCTGCGCGTTCTGCCCGGAGCGCGCCTGATCGACGCGGAACACCCCTTCCCATCCTCTCTTCTTACCGCAGCACTTGACGCTCCATGGGATGACGACGCCGCACTGGGCGATATCGATCCGGTCTATCTGCGCGAACCTGACGCCATTGACAATCTGGACGCACTCTCACGCGCGCTGGGCCGAGATCCCGTACACGCCAGGGCTGAACTCGGCCGCCTGCTGCGGCAGGGTATTTAGAGCATTTTGTCATTGAAATGCTCTCGGAGTCGAGCGGAGCGAGGCTCATCTCTGCTCTCCTTATTTGTTATTCGCGCCGCAGCAGGCGGTACAGTGTTGCCAGACTCACGCCGAGACGCCTGGCGGCCTCCCGCTTGGCCCATCCTTTTCCCCGCGCTTCCGAGGATGACTCGCATTCCTCCAGAACTCTTCGCGCCTCATTTCCATCCGCGCGGGCATGGGCCCCGGGTGTTCCTCCCGTCTTCCGCGCAGTTTTCTTTTCTAAAAAAACGGGAGCCGGGGCGTCCTCTTCCTGATCGAAATAGTCAGCCAGCATGGCCCAGGTAATCGCCGCGCCTTCGCAGGCGTTCACTCCATACTCAATACAGTTGCGCAGTTCACGCACATTGCCCGGCCAGGCGTACTGCATGAAGTGATGCATAAGATCCCCGCCGATTGCCACCATGCGCCCTGCATTGCGCGTGCAGCATTCCTTGAGAAAATGCTGGGCCAGCAGGCTGATGTCTTCCGGGCGCTCGCGCAATGCTGGCACACGAAGAGGAATAACCTTGAGCCGGTAATAGAGATCCCGGCGCATGCTTCCTTCGCGCACCCGTTCGGCAAGGGGGCGGTTGGTGGCGGCGATGATGCGCGTATTGAAACGGCGCACCGTGTTTTCCCCTACCCGCCGTATGTCCCCATCCTGCAAGGCACGCAAAAGTTTGACCTGCATGGCTGGCGCGAGTTCTCCGATCTCGTCCAGAAATAGTGTACCGCCGTGCGCCGCCTCCCACAGGCCCTGCTTTCCGCCCGGTGCCGCCCCGGAAAAAGCGCCCCGCCCGTAACCGAACAATTCGCTCTCCGCCAATTGTTCCGGCAACGCGCCGCAGTTTATGGCGACAAAAGCGCCCTTGCGGCCGCTCTCGGCATGAATGGCGCGGGCGGTCAAATCCTTGCCCGTCCCTGTTTCTCCGGTGATCAGCACCGTGCTGTCCGAAGCGGCGGCGCGCAGTATCTGACGGCGCAGTTGCGCCATGGGCGCAGAATTGCCGATAAGCCCGTGAAAGCCCGGGCCGGAGGGTTCTGCCCGCCCTGCGCTCCCGGGCAGCCCCCCAGGCTGAAACAGCAGCCCCACAAGCTGCTCGATCACGCCGAAAACCGCTTCGGCCCGCTCCAGCAGCGCGCTCTTCTGGAACGTATCGAACGCCACTATCTGTGCGGCGGCCACGACCTGACCTGCCACACTCAGCGGGCCGGAATAGTTGGCGTGATCCCGGCAGTCGTCGCGCAGTGAGCAGTCATGACAGGCGGCGTTCTCGCGCGGAGTATGAATCAATACGCAATCGCGCGATGACAGGCTGTGCGCGAGCGCAGTATCCGGCGGCACCGTCAGCCCTATGCCCGCCCCGTAAGGGCCGGTACCGGCCACACAGACGGCATTCTGATCTATGAGCACAATTTCCAAGGTAAACTGGAACCTCATTTTTCTGCTGGTCGGCGCGCTGACCATTTCCTCGGCTCTGGCGGATCCCCAGCTTGGCGTCAGGGCCTTCATTGCCGAAGTGATGACCCCCGTTCTGAGCGGGCAAAGCTTCTGGATATTCGCGTTCCTTCTGCTGCTGGCGGCCTGCATTATCACGAATTTCTGCAACAATCTCGCCACGGTGGCAATTTTTACGCCCATCGCATACAATCTGGCCGAAGTATATGGCGGAGACGTGAACATCAAGGCGCTGATGGTCGTGCTGATCACCATCTGCTCCATGGCCATGGCCACCCCCGCAGGCTCCACGCCCGGGGCGCTTGTCTATGGCAACAAGGAGTGGATTCCCGGCAATTACCCCCTGATACTCGGCATGATATGCGTTGCCATTGATTTTGTGGTGATCTATGCAATCGGCCTGCCCTTTGCCAATTTTCTCTTCTGAAGAGCGGCAGGTTCGTAACTCCGGCAGGACGAAACAAAAGGAACCCCTGTCAATTCAATAAAAAACTCAACTCTCTTTTCAACATGAGGAGCCTTCGCATGCCCATCATTAATAAAGGAAAAGCTCACGGCCCGGTCTGCGACATGATGCGCGACGCCTTCGGCCACCGCGCCGCCTGGCTTTATCTGCTGCTGGACGAAGCGAAAAAACGCGGACATGATGTGGAAGAGTTTGCCCGCCCCGCCATCCGGCGCATGGGACACATACACGGAGGCCAACGCTTCAGCGAGGAAGCGCGGCATGACCTCAGGCTTTTCGCCAAAGAATTCGCCACGGAAATCCCCATGCAGCTCTTTGACATGGAAATCGTGGAAAGCACTGATAAACGCTTTGTGGTGGACTTCCATTTCTGCCCGCTGCTGGCCGCATGGCAGAACCTGACTTCTGACGAAAAGGAGCTGGCCGAAGTGTGCGACATCGCCATGGACGGGGATCGCGGCATTGCCGATACCCTTCCCGATTATGACTTCACGCTGGAATCCACTATCGCGGGCGGCGCCAAAGTCTGCCGTCTCGCCTTCACCCAAAAGCAATAAGGAACACATGATGAATCTGGACGCTTTTTTCCGGGCCGAGGTCAAACCCGCGCTCGGCTGTACCGAGCCGGGCGCAGTGGCCTTTGCCGCCGCCCACGCGGGCCGCGCCCACGGCGGCATCATTGAACGGATCAAACTCGCCCTTTCCGTCAATGTCTACAAGAATGGACGCTCGGTCATGCTTCCCAATACAGGTGGGCTTAAAGGCAACCGCCTGGCGGCGGCTCTCGGTGCGTTGGCAGGCAACCCCGATCGCGGCCTCACCGTGCTTCAGGACATGACGCCTGAAACCGTGGCACAAGCCGGCGCACTGGTGGACTCCGGCCTGGTGGAAGAAAGCGTAGCCCAAGGCGTACCTCCGGTATGGATTCAGGTGGAAGTACAGGGCGAAGGTCGATCCGCTCTCTGCCTCATTGCGGGCAAGCATGACCGCGTGGAACGTGTTGAAGCGGACGGAACGGTTCTTTTCGAGGCGGAGCCGCTTGAAGAGGAAAACCCCGGAGACTCCTCCAACATGTATGAAGAACTCAAGGCCATGAACTTTGCCGATCTCTGGCGCATGGCGGGACAAATATCCCTGGAGGCGGAATCCTTCCTGCTGGAAGGCGCGAACATGAACATGGGCGTGGCCGACAAGGGCATGAAGTCCGTTTGGGGCATGGGGGTGGGCCTGAGCGACGGCAACGAGTCGAACATTCTCGATCGCATCCGTCACGCCACGGGCGGCGCGTCCGACGTGCGTATGAGCGGGGGAGAATTTCCCATCATGAGCAGCGCGGGCAGCGGCAACCACGGCATCACGGCCATCATTCCCGTGACCGTGGTGGCGGAAAGCCTTGGCGCGTCACGCCGGGAACTGGCCGAAGCCCTGGCGCTGAGCCATCTGGTCTGCGGTTATCTCAAGGCCTACACCGGCAGGCTGACGCCCATCTGCGGCTGTTCCGTGGCGGCGGGCGCGGGCGCGGCGGGCGGCATGGCCCGGCTTATGGGCGCAAGCCCGGAGCAGGCGGAACGCGCCGTTGTCACGCTGGTAGCCGGCCTGCTCGGCATGATCTGCGATGGAGCCAAGGAAACATGCAGTCTCAAGGTAGCCACGGCAGGGTGCGAAGCCTACAGCGCGGCGGCGCTGGCCCTCAAGGGCGGGGGCGTACACGATGTGCAGGGCATGGTCGCGCCCGGCATCAAGGAACTGGGCGGTATCCTCGCCCAGTTCTCCCAGCGCATCCTCGCCGGCGCAGACACCGAAATGGCTCATATTATGCTTCAGCATCATTAAAAAGAATAAATACAGGGGGGAAACCTTTCTGAAGAAAGATTTCCCTCCCCCGTGCCCCCTCCCTTCCCAAGACTTTTATCAGGGGGCAGAGCGTGGTCTTGTCCTGCTCTCTCTGCAATTTCGGGAAACGCTTTAAGTGTTTGCTTAAATCTCTAAAAAATTCCTTTCCCCCGCAACCATCGTCAGGAGATCCTTATGAGTCAGGAAGTCAAAAAAACCACCTGTCACGGCTGCACCCGACGTTGCGGCGTACTGCTGACGGTGGAAGGCGGCAAACCGGTCAACGTCAAAGGCGACCCCTCCCAGCCTCTCTCGCGCGGCTTCATGTGCGCGCGGGGCCGTGCCCTCGCCCTTGAACTTTCACAAGACTCCCACCGTCTGACCACTCCGCTCAAGCGCATGGGAGAACGAGGCGAAGGCAAATGGCAAGCCATAAGCTGGGAACAGGCCCTTACGGAAATTGCGGAAAAACTCAAAACCATCATGGAAGAAAGCGGCCCCGAGGCCGTAGGCGTGAGCCTGGACAGCATGATCAGCACGGGCCTCGCCTTTTCCGGCAACCGCTTCGCCCGCCTGCTCGGCACGCCCAACGTCTTCACCATGGGCGGACAAACCTGCTACGGCAACAGCGGCCAAATCGAAATGCTCACTTACGGGCACGATACCGCCTGCGACCGCGCCGACTCCCGCTGCACGGTGATCTGGGGCTGCAATCCGGCCTGGTCCAAGCCCGAATTCTTCAGGTACATCAAGGAAAGCAAGGCCAAGGGCGGCAAGGTCATCGCCGTCGACCCCTATGAAACCGAGACAGTGAAACTGGCCGACATCTGGCTCCGGAACCGCCCGGGATCCAGCGGCGCGCTCATGCTGAGCTGGATCAACGTCATTATCGCTGAAAACCTTTTTGACCGCGAATTTGTGGAGAACTGGTGCAATGCGCCCAATCTCATACGCCGCGATACAGGAAAGCTGCTGCGAGAACGTGACATAAACGGCGGGGATGCGGAAACGTTCCTTGTCTGGGATGAAACGCGGGCCCGCGCCGTGTCCTATGACGCCGACGCCATGCGCTACAAGGAGGACGGCGTAAAGCCCGCGCTGCGCGGCTCCTTCCCCGTAGCCCTGGCAGACGGGCGCAAGGTTGAATGTGTCACCGTGTGGGACAGACTTATCGAACGGGTGGCTCCCTTTACGCCCGAAGAAGCTGAGAAAATATCCTGGGTTCCGGCGGAAAAAATCCGCAAGGCCGCCCGCATGTATGCAACCACCAGGCCGGGCAATTTTTTCCCCGGTTTCGCCATGGACGTCATCGGTTTCAGCGCCAACCAGTGCGGCCGCGCCCGCAGTGTGCTTAACGCCATCACCGGCAATCTTGACGTCCAGGGCGGGCAGCTCTTTCTTGACGGACCAAGCACCGAAGTCCGCAACGATCCCGGCCCCATGCTCGCACCGGAAACCTATGCCAAAACCCTGGGGGCGGATCGTTTTCGCCTGTGGTCCTGGGAAGCGAGCATGAAAATGTTCAAATTCCAGAAACGTATCGGCTCAAAAATCCCCTCGCCCTTCTATGGCGCGCACTCCGCCGCAGTATGGCGTTCCATCCTTGGCCAGGGCCCCTACCGCATGCGCGCCCTGATCAACGTGGGCAACAACCCCATGCTCAGCGCCGGACATACGGAAATTGTGGAAAAGGCCCTCAAGGCGCTGGATCTGCTGGTGGTGCAGGACATCTGCATGACCCCTACGGCGGAACTGGCGGACTATGTCACCCCGGCAGCCACAGACGACACCGAGTGCGCGCGCCTGTATACCGGCGGTTATTGCTCCGGCTGGCTGGAAACACAGTCTTTCCTTTCCGGGGAACAGGCCGTTACGCCTCCGGGCGAAGCGAAGACAGACTTCTGCTTTTTTCGGGAGCTTGGCACGGCGCTGGGGCAGGACTGGCCGTGGGAAAACGATGAGGCATTCTACAGCTGGCAGCTGAAGCCGCTGGGCTTTTCTTCCTTCAAGGAATTTCACAACAAGGTGCAGTGGAAGATCCTCCCGCCCGAATACGAGCGTTACAAGCAACGCGGCTTCGGTACCCCGTCGCGCAAGGTGGAAATTTATTCCATGATTCTGGAAGACTTCGGCTACGATCCTCTGCCCAATTACTGCGAACCGCCGTACAGTCCCTTCCGCACCCCGGAACTGTACAAGGAATATCCCTTTATCATGGGGGCCATGCGTCCGCGTTATTTTTACCAGTCCGGCTACCGCAGCCTGCCCTCTCTTGCAGCCCGGCAAACCCTGCCGCAGGTACGCCTGCACCCGGATGCGGCCAGGAACCTCGATGTGGATGAAGGTGACTGGCTATGGCTCTCTTCGCCTTCCACGACCAGGCGCATAAAAATGACCGCACACCTTGATCCCAGGCTCGATCCGCGCGTGATTTACCCCGACTATGGCTGGTGGTATCCGGATCGCCCCGCGTCGGAAAACCATGGCGTGTGGGAATCGAACATCAACGTCCTTACTGATGACGATCCCGATCACTGCTGCCCGATGATCGGCGGAACCTTCCTTAACGCCAACTTGCTCAAGCTGGAAAAAGCCTGATTGCGGGGGCATGTCCGATTCCCTTCATTATCGTCTTACGCGATATTCCGACCCGCAGCTTTCATATCTTCAGTCGGAAACCTAAAGCCTTTCAAATAATTTCCGATTTAAGGAATAATTGTGGAGTAAAGCGGAAAATTCTCCGCTGACCCACCGCCTGCACTCTTCTTATAGGCACGCCATTTGCATAGAAGACATCAGGTAATGTCTTTAAACGGCAAATTTTTCCGCGTGAGGGGTATGATATGGCATCCAGCATTTCCGGTAGTATTTCCTTTCAGGGGCTGGGATCGGGCACCGATTTTTCGGAAATGATCAAGGGTCTGAAGCAGATCGAATCCATGCAGAAGTCGCGCATGGAAATCTGGAAGGCCGAATGGCAGCTGCGCATTGACGCCTTTCAGGAAATCACCACAGTCATGACGGAAGCCAAGACCGCGCTGACCAAGTTCAACACCATGAACAAGATGCTCAAGCGCAATGTGGCCAGCTCCAATGACAAGGTGGCCACCGCCACGGCCGATTCCACCATTGATCAGGGGCTGTACAGCATTGACGTCAAGCAGCTTGCCACCTCCGCCATTTACAGCAACAAGACCACCTTCACCGGCAAGGACGCCAAAATAAATGACAGCCCGGACAACAAAACATTTTCTTACACTTACAAGGGCGTTACGCGCACCATTGACATCTCCCCCAATATGACGCTGGAGCAGTTCACCAAAAAGATCAACAACGACCCCAAAAATCCCGGGGTCAAGGCTTCCATGATCAAGAACGGCTCAGGCTACACATTTCAGATTCAGGGCAAGGAAACAGGCGCGCAAAACACGCTCAGCATTTCTTCCGATCTCCCCACCTTCCACAGCGTGGACAAGATCATGACCCTTGCCTATAACGGCAAGGAAACTTCGTTTGCCGTCACCAAAAACATGACGGCGCAGGATTTGGTGGATCTTCTCAATAATCGAACCAGTTCCACCGGGATTTCCGCCAAATTGGAAGATGTGGGCGGTCAAAAAACCATTAAATATTATGACTCCACCGGCAACGACGTTACAAACAGGGTAGGTCTGAGCGGCGGAGGACTGGATGCCTTCAGCAGCGTTGGCAATTTGGCAGGAGAGACTGATCTTACCCGTCAACTGGCCGCGCCCGGCAGCGGCCCCAAAGATTATTCGTTTACCTATGACGGCAAAGAATACTCCGTCCGGATCAACGAAACCGACAGCGGGGCGTCCATTCAGGATCTCCTGGATGCGGTCAACGCCAAAATCGCAAGCGAAGGCTTTGACGACAAACTCAAAGCCTCTTGGGATTCCGGCACCGGTCAGCTCAAATTTACCGAATCCAAGCGTACGCTGGAGGCTTCCAGCGGCCAGGCGCTGAATTTCAGCTTCCGCGTGGGCACGGCATATAAAGAAGTTACAAACCCTGACGGCAGTAAAGAACTTGTCAAAGATCCCAACAGCACCAACAAGCTGGAATCCCTTGCCCTGTCCGAGGGATCCAGTCTGGACGATCTGGTAAAAGCCTTTAACAAGGCCGCCACGGCTGACAAACTCGCTACTGTCGATCCTTCGTCCAGCTATGAAGCCTCCGGAGACAGCGGAGCGTTTGAAATTATCAAAACCGACGCCAGTGGAGTCAAGACTACCCTTACCCGGACAAAGCTTAAGGACGGCACGATTCAGTATAAAGACGGAAGCGTTGTTGTTTTTGAAACAAACTCCAACATCAGCGGCCTGAATACGGATAATCCGGCCTCCTATGAAATTCAGATATCGAACAAAGACAAGGTTCTGCCCGCGGCCAGCAACATCGACGGTTTCGATCCTACTCTTACCTTTGCCTCTGCCGACACATTGATCAACTCGGGCACCGACAACTGGTATTCCCAGCAGGCCCAGGACGCCCGCTTTACCCTGAACGGCTGGGGGCAGGAACTCACTTCTTCCAGCAACACACTGACTGACGTGGTGGAAGGCATGACCATCACCCTGAAGAGCAAGGGGGAAACCAACCTCAATGTCGTTGACGACAAAGAGCAGCTCAAGGAAAACATCCACGAGGTGGTAGAAGCCGTCAACGCCATGCTGACAAAAATTCAGGAGCTGACGAAGTTTGACAAGAACAAAAACGTGGACGGCCCTACCACCACGGATGACGGCGTGCTGGAGATGGAATCGCAGTTCACCTGGCAGAAAGGCGCCGCGCTTACCGGCAACTACGGAGTGCAGCTTCTGCGCAGCCGCCTGAAGAACGTGACTTCAGGTTCGGCCAACGGCTTCACCCGCATGCAAAACAGCGACGACACCCTGAATGATCTGTTTACCAGCCTGTCCCAGATCGGCATCAAGACCGTAACCGATGAAAGCGACCCCAATTTCGGCCTGCTGGAAATCGACGAGGCCAAGCTGGACGAAGCAATCGACAAGGATATCCGCAACGTGGCGGAGCTTTTTTCCGCTGACATGCAGGGCGGAACCAACAGCGCAAACTTCAGCGTGGTTTCCACCGGAACCAGAGCCAAAGGCGGCAGCTACCGGGTTGAATATGAAGTCGACGAGCACGGCATCCTGGATAAAAACAGCGTCTACATCAACGGCGCGAAAGCCAATTATGACTCCAGCATGGGCACCTTTACCGTGGCCGACATGAACAATGCGGCAGTGGGCGTTTCCATCTCTTTCCCCATGGACGGGCTCACTCCCGGCAGTTACAAGGGGGCCGACGCGGATACGCTGACCATCAAGGACGGAAAGGTCAACCAGATGATCGATCAGCTTACCGATGAACTCAGATCGGTAGCCAGAGACGACAAAACGGGTATTGTCGGCGGAAAGGCCGGAGCCCTTCCTCTGCTCATTGACAACTACCAAACCGTCATCAAAAATATCGACAAGAAGATTGAACGGGAAGAAACAAGGCTTGTGACATGGGAAAAGCGCATGAAAGCCAAATTCGCGCGGCTTGATACCCTGTTGGCTGAAATGAATAACACCATGTCGGCAAACGAAGCGGCTTTGGCCCAGCTTTCCACCTCAAAGTGAGCCAATCCATAAGACAGATAACGCCTTTCCGGTTCTGTTTTTCACGTCAATCAACAGTTGACGATGGCCGGAAAGAACGGATATCCCTCAAACATTCCCTTATGGTTTGAGCCCTTCCCCCTTCAGGGGGAAACGTGGACTTGACAAAACGGCAAAGCCGATGAAATGCTTTTTCATGCCCCACCCTTCAGGGAGAGGCAATACGCACGCTCCCTCCCCGTCGACCGCGGAGTCCGTCGGCGGATGGGGCGACTGTGGATTGAAACATTCGGAATGTGACGCGTTCCACAAGGACGGCCCGGCGTATCATGCGCCGGGCCTTGCGGAGTAAGGAGCATAGTACATGCAAAATGCGGCGCACGCCTATTTGCAGACCCAAGTGGGAACCACCGGACGCGGCGAAATCGTTGTCATGTTGTACGACGGGGCGCTTCGCTTTCTGGCTCAGGCCAGGGAAAAAATGGAAGCTCGGGATATGGCGGGCAAAGGCATGCTCATTTCCCGCGCTCTCGACATTATCAATGAGCTTGACAGCAGCCTGAATATGGACGCGGGGGGGGAACTCGCGCAAAACCTGCACAATCTGTACTTTCTTTGCAATACCAGATTGCTTCAGGCCAATCTCAAGCTGGATATGGCCAAACTGGACAGTGTGGTGGAAATCCTGACGGGATTGCGCAGCGCCTTTGCGGAAATCTTGAATACCCCGGAAGCTCAGGCCGCCTGTGCGAAAATGGGAGCACAAAAGCCCGCCACCCAACAAGCAGCGGCCCCCCGCCCCGCGGGTGTTCAACAGCAGACTCCTTCGGTAAATCGCGGCATGGCTGCAAACATGTATGGCCAACAGGCAAGATTCAGGCAGAGTGTTTCTCCAACAGGCCTGAGCGCGCCCATCTTGCCGCCCAATTTCGGGCAGACCGCAAGACCGGGCACCAATCATATGCCCGTGGAACAAGCGCCCAATCTGCAAACTGTGCCCGTGGCGCCCTCCGCCCCTCCTTCCCCCAATACACTCCAGGCACAAGCTGCTCCGCAAGTGGCCCCTCCTCAGAAAGCCCCCGATCTCACCACGCCACAGCCTGATCAACAAAAAAGCTCGGAAGACGCCCCCAAAAGCACATCTCTCCGCCTTGGTGGAGGGTTTGCAAGTAAAAAACTTGCAAGCTACGGGAAATTACTACAAAATAAGTAAGTTCTGTTGTAAAATGCTCTAAGGAGAATTCGGTGACTATCGACGACCAAATCAAAATTATCCGTCGCGGAGCGGTGGATCTCATCAGTGAGGAAGATCTGCGCAAAAAACTTGCCCGTGACAAACCTCTCAACATCAAGCTTGGCGCCGACCCCACCGCACCGGATCTGCACCTCGGGCATACCGTCATCATCCGTAAACTCCGCCATTTCCAGGATCTGGGGCATATTGTGACGTTTCTGATCGGGGACTTCACCGGTATGATCGGGGACCCTTCCGGCCGGTCAGAAACCCGCCCCGCGCTTACCCCCGAGCAGGTGAAATCAAACGCGGAGACATACAAGCAGCAAATTTTTAAAATCCTTGACCCGGAAAAAACCGTACTGGATTTCAACTCCCGCTGGCATGGCGCCATGAGCTCGGTAGATTTTATCCGCCTCGGTTCCAATATGACGCTGGCCCGAATCATGGAGCGCGACGACTTTGCCAAGCGCTACCGCGAAGAACGCCCTATTGCCCTGCATGAATTGTATTACCCTCTTCTTCAGGGTTACGACTCCGTCGCGCTGCATGCCGATGTGGAGCTGGGCGGAACGGATCAGACCTTCAATCTGCTGGTGGGCCGCACGCTCCAGGGGCACTACGGACAGGAAGCCCAGTGCGTGCTGACCATGCCCCTGCTGGAGGGCCTGGACGGCGTGCGCAAGATGAGCAAATCCTACGGCAACTACATCGGAATCGCGGAACCCGCAGCCGATCAGTTCGGCAAGGCCATGTCCATTTCCGACGACTTGATGTGGAAATACTATGAGCTGCTTTCAGACAAGAGTCTGGAAGAAATTTCCGATATGCGCCGCCGCGTTGCCGAAGGGCTTCTGCATCCCAAACTGGTCAAAGAAGAACTGGCCATGGAGATTGTGCGCCGTTATCACGGTGAAGAAGCAGCCCTCACTGCGCGCGAAGGATTCAATGCCGTGTTCGCCAAGGGCGGCGTGCCGGATGACGCTCCTACCTGGGTCTGCCATAACGGGGAAGGCAGTTCTCCGGTTGCCTTCCTGACCGATTCCGGTCTTGCCGCTTCGCGCGGAGAAGCCAAACGCCTTATTGCTCAGGGTTCTCTGTCCATTAACGACGAACGGTGGAACGATGCGCTCTCTCCCCTGCCTGCCGGCGATTATACCATCAAGTTCGGCAAGAAACGCTTCCTGCTTCTGACGGTGAAATAAACGCTGAATCTTCCTGCACCGGACAGGGGCGGAAACGCATGTGTTTTCGGCCCTGTCCGCTTATGCGCTGTCGCCTGACACCATGCAGCATTGAATGCTCTGTTGCTCTGTAAATAGTGTTGAGAATATCCTTGACCGCCGGAGGCGCGAGCACAATGTTTTCCGCGCAAAACACAAGCAAGAGCGAGTATCAGCAGAGCCGATCGGGCATCATCGAGGGATCGCGGAAGCACTGTTTCACGAAGGCGCAAGCGAGCTGGCTGTGTGTACAGTAAAGCCCTGTATCCTTCCCGTCAGCCCTGCCGGCAATAAACTGTGGCGGTAGGACTATCGAATGGACGGGAGAAGAATGATTTAATGTCCTCCGTAGACATTGCTTCTATGCCCTACTGAGAGAACCAGCACAACGATCTTATCGTCCTGAATGTCAACAATAACGCGATAATCTCCAATTCTATAGTGCCATAATCCAGCAAGACTACTTGATAAGCCTTTTCCGAATCTACGCGGATCGTCTATGTTTGCAACACGTTCACGCATGAATCCGACAATGCGCTTCTGCGTATCAATTCCTAATTCTGTGAGAGCCTTCTCTGCCGCCGGTGTAAATTCAATTCTCCATGCCAAGGCGCTTCTCCAGCTCTTCCAGCGGAATTGATTTTTCTCCGCTCTCCTTAAAGGCATAATACGCAGATTCTCCCATGTACGCATCTTCCAAGTCTTCCAGATGCGTTAAAATGGCCTGTTTTGCATAGAAGCTCTTTGTCCTGCCAGTGCGCTCGGCAAGAACGGCGAGCCGATTTTCGATCTCTGCCGGTAATCTTAAAGCAAGCATAATAGCTCTCCTTTTGCTATATATGTATAGCAAAAAATATATCGTCATCAAGGGCTGTGTTGTAGAATTGTGTTGAGAATATCCTTGACCACCGGAGGCGCGAGCGTAGCGAGGTATGGAGGCCGAGCCGAAGGCCGCGTAGCGTTCCCGTTTGCCTCATTGGAATGAAGACATCAAGAATAAGGGGACTTAAATATACAAGGCTCCCGCGTCGCCTAACGACTGCCGCTCGCCCTTGTGAAACACGGGCTACCTTTGCGGCAACGAACGTTGCCGCCCGTGCCGTAGTAAAAATGCACGTCCCGCGCAACGCCATCAGCACAATTCTACACCAAAGTGCTTGTCAAAAATTTGTTTCGATCTCGCTTTTGCCTGGGCAATCAACGAGATCCAAACACATCTTTCAGTGTGCTGAGCATGCTTTGCAGCCTGGCCTCCCAGGTATGGCAGGCCAGCACACGCTTGCGTCCGGCGGCGGCGACCCTGTGCCGCGCGTCAGGGTGATCAAGCCACCAGCGAACGAGTTCCGGCACTTCATCGGGTTCACGGTAGCAGATGATTTCCTTCCCCGGTTCAAACAGTTCGTCCATTTGTTCCCGCCAGTCGGTAAGTATAAACGCTCCTGCGGCAGGCACGTCGAACACACGCTGATTGACAGCGCCCTTCATCTGCATGCTTGTCGTATTGAAATTGATATCGCAGGCCGGATACAGCCGGGGCAGTTCGTCGTAATAGGCCAGAGGAGGATGCCAACGCCAGGGACGGCGCTCATGCCGAAAATTGATTTTCCAGCCGTCGTCCCCGATAATGAGCGGAGTCACGCCCTTTTCCCGTCCTTTCTCACTGCCCGGCGGAACATCGAACAGGGCAAGGACGCATGCGGTTCGGTATTGCCGGGTGGATTCCCAGGTCAGCATGGTTTCATAGGCAAGCCGGGCCTCCATATCCGGAAGACCGTCATAGGCCGCCGCCAATTCCGGCGAAAGGGACAGGATGAACTCGCGCACGGAACGCTCTGACGAACGGGCGAAAGCTCCGGCCACCTCGCGATAACTCCGCAACAGTGCAGCCGGCAGATGCCCTTTTTCCATGCGCTTGCTCACCTTGTGAACCATAGAATTGCCCACAAAAGAAACAGGTGCGCGTAATCCTTCCAGCGGCTTCAAATCCGGGCGGAAACGAGCGGGCGCTGTCCCGAGGGGAAGGTGGAAGACATGAGAAAAGCCCTGTGCCCGAAGTGAAGCGACGTTGTCCCGATCCCAGGTGAATATCGCCAGCCAGGGGCTGGACAGGCCTCGATACAGATGCAGCACCAGATGAGGGTTGTCCACAAACCAGGACACCAGCGGGAGCTCCAGCTTTGCCAGCAGTTCGGTAAGAACCCCTTCGCGATCCACGCCAAGATGGTTCAGGGTAAGCACCGCGTCAGGCCGGAACTCCAGCGCTTCACGCAGTAAAGCCTTGACGAACACCTCACTGGAAATCTCATCATTCTCCAGAGTGATGGTGCGCTGTTGCACGCCAATCCGTTCACAGGCTTCCGCCACTTCTCCCACAAGAAAATAACGGCTGGTAATTAAAAGCAGGCGCGGAACATCGTCCCGAAAGCGCGGCCGGCGGGCCTTGCCCCAAAAATCGAACTTGCGGCTGTTTTCCAATCGTTCCCGCAAAGCGCCATACCATGCTCGATCAAAACGCATGTGAAAGGGATGCGGCAGGGGAAAAAAAGGCTTTCCGCCACAGGCCGCCTGCCAGCGGGTAAGCTCCTTCAATACCTGCTCCACACCTTCCGCACCGGACTTCCCCTCCACAAACAGCACCCGCGGGTTCTCCAGCAATTCGGCAATGTCGGGATGAACAAGCTCCACCAACGCACACTCTTTGTCCACCACAGCTACCGGCCCGTCATGGCGGGCCAGCAGCGCGGCCAGGCCATGCCCCATACCCAGCCCGATCAGCACAGGAAGAACCATGTTCCCGGCCCGTTCCAACGGAGCGAGCACCGCCTCTTCCCGCGCGGGGCCGCCGGGGCCGAGCATGCGCAAAGGCTGCGCGCCGGAGCGAAGGATCTCAAGATCAACCGGCTTTCCCGTGTTGTCTTCAATAATTCGGATATCGGCAGGCTTGTCGGCAGTTATCATGAAAGCATCTGACTCCGGTTAAACGTGAATGTGCTCTCTGCGCGCAGGCCCATGACCATAGCCGCGGCCTTGATACCCCTGAGTTCCCCGGTGAATCCCAGCCCCTCTTCCGTGGTTGCCTTGAAATTGACCTGTTCGGGCTCCAAACGCAGTAACCGGGCCACATTGCGGGTAATTTCTCCGGCATACGGCACGAATTTCGGTTTCTGGGCAATGATGGTCAAATCGGCGTGCACCACCCGCACACCGGCCTCCGCCGCCCTGTCCAGCACTTGTTCCAGCATAAGAGACGATGAGGCATTCTCCCACCGGGGGTCATTGTCCGGGAAGAGACGGCCGATATCTCCTCCGCCCATGCAGCCAAGTATTGCGTCCATGAGCGCATGCAACAACACATCGCCGTCCGAGTGCGCGACAATGCCGAGCTTGGCCCCTTCCGGACAGGGGATGGCTACGCCGCCAAGCCGCAAGGGTCTGTTCCCTCCATAGCGGTGAACATCATAGCCCCAGCCGCAGCAAGGCAGCCTTTCCTCTCTTGCGCGTAACATATCCAGATCCTCCGGGCGCGTGATTTTACGATTCCCCTCATCGCCGTCCACAATCAATACGGCGCGCCCGCAACGTTCAAGAAGTGATGCGTCATCCGTTACTTCCCAGGCTTCGGCTTCGGCTCTTGCATGGACAAGGCGCAACACGTCAGACCGAAAAGCCTGCGGCGTCTGCACAGCGCGCAGCAAAGCGCGATCCGGCGTACGAACCGCCAGTGCTTCGCAATCCGCAAGTGAAATTTCCTTGATTGTATCTGTGAGCGGCAGGCCGGGAATCACACCGTCAATATCGTCACGCTCCAACAGCGGAAAGGCCGTACGCGTCACCAGAGCCGGAGTGAGAAAAGGACGCGCAGCATCATGCACCAACACCACATCGCAGGTAGGGGGCAAGGCGTCCAGCCCGTTGCGCACGGAATCCTGACGGCGAAGGCCGCCTGCGCGAAAAAGCAGAGGGACTCCGGGGTGACGCCGTTCGGCAAGAGATTCTGCCTCTTTTCGGGCCTGTTCCAACATATCGGGAGGAAAGACGAGCACAATGCCGCGCATGAGCGGAGCAGCGGCCAGAGCGAGGACGGAATGCCACCAGAGGGGCATACCTTTAAAAGAGAGGAACTGTTTAGCCGCAACGCCCTGAGCGGCACAGGCTCCGGCCATGCGCTCCCCGCGCCCGGCCGCCAGCAAAACGGACCAGCATTCTGTTGTGGTTTCTGACATGGCGCGTCTGCCTTTCGGTTGAAGAACCGCCGTAGTGCACAGGAGACATAAAAATACGCGGACGTGACGCCCCCTCTCAGGGATGCTGCTGACAACGTCAGCAGTCTCGAAAATTGCGGGTAGGTCGCGGCTTGGACGGCGCAAACTCCGGGAATCAAGGGGTGTCATCAGTCTGAGGAAACGCTGATTAAAGCGTTTCCCTAAAAAGCCGGGGCCTTCTATCGCCCCGGCAGCGGAATAGTTCCGCAAAAAAAGATTCGGGAGTCGGACTGTAAGCCGGGTTTTGTTCTCCGCCCTGAAGCGGAGTGGCCGTCATTCCTCTAGGAGCACAGTTACCCGTGCCCTCAAGCAACCTACCCGGAAACCTGAGATCGGGCCGATCGGTTTCCCTATTTGGTCTTGCTTCGGATGGGGCTTGCCTGGCCTGCCGTGTCACCACGGCAGCCGGTGGTCTCTTACACCACCCTTTCACCCTTACCGTCATAACAACGGCGGTCTGCTCTCTGTTGCGCTTGCCGAAGATCGCTCTTCCCGGATGTTATCCGGCATCCCGCCCTGTGAAGCCCGGACTTTCCTCCCCGCGTGAATACGCGCAGCGACGACCCGTCCGGCTCCCGAAACACGCAACACTCGCCGGAACATGCCGGCGGGCGCATAAATCAACGTCTATTGCCCTTCATCCTCAAAGAAATGCTGCACAGGCTTGGGGGCAGGTTTGCTCACAGGATCAGTAAAATGCTGATCCCAGTAAATGAGGCGCTGGCAGTTGGGGCAGCTCAATATCTGCTTCCCGCGCTGAAGTTCGATGAACACCTGGGGCGGAATGGCGATATGGCAGCCGCTGCACACCCCGCTGTCCACCGGGACGATGACAGGGTGCTTGAGGCGACGGCGGATGAATTCATACCGCTTGAGCACCGGCTCCGGCACTTCCCCGCAGGTGTCGCTGCGCAGCCTTTCCAGAGACGAGTATTTGTTGCGCGCCTCTTCCAGACGGGTATCAAGGTTCTCGCGTTTAACTTCCAGCTCAGCCTTGAGCGTACTCCAGCTTTCATCCATATCCCGCAGGCTGCCCTCCTGGAGGTTGATTTCCTCCTGAATGACCATACGATCCTCTTCACGGCTGCGGCTCTGGCGCTCCATGTTGTCCATTTCACGCACCACGGCCTGGTATTCACGGTCGTTTTCCACCTGCATAAGCTTGCTCTTGCTCTTCTTGATGCGGGAGGATTCACCTTCGAGCTCCTGCTCAATGCGCTTCTGCTGCTCCCGGAGGTGCTGGAGCTTGTCCAGAATATGGTTGCGCTGTTCTTCCTGTTCGGCAAAACGGCGGGCCAGCTCTTCCACTTCTTCCGGGGCCGTCTTCAGTTCCTGCTCAATGGCATAAATGTCGTCATCCACATGTTGCAGGGCAACCAGTTTGCGGATTCGTTCGATGTGTGTATTCACGATGATACCTCCGTGGGCTCAGAAGTCAGAGTAAGAGACGCAAAGGGATCGCGCCCCGGAATGAAGCTGACGCGCAGGCCGTCCGTGCGCTCCTGAATCAGGGATGCAAAACGCCTGATCATTTCTTCTTCCAAAGAAAAATGGCCGACATCCAGAACGGCAAAAGGACGCGGGGAACCGGTATCGATCCACGCCAGGTCAAGGGCGGGATGATACTTGAAATCTCCCGTGATATAGATATCCGCCCCCTGGCGGAAAGCGGCCTCCGTCAGGGAAGAACCGGAACCGGTACACAATGCTACGCGGCGAATACGCTCGGGAGGAGTACCTATGAGGCCGGCACGTAATGCCGGATGGAAAGACAAAAACTGCCCCAGTTTCGTAAAAAAGGCTTCCGGAACAAGAGCTTCCGGCAGATCGCCCACACACCCGAAACCTCCGGCGATTTCGCGGCCATCCGGCAGACGGGCCATACCCGTAGCTTCCAGCGTGCTTCGGCCGGTCAATCCCAATTCATCGGGCAACCAGGCGGAAGGCCCGAAAGGATTGGCATCCAATGACGTATGCGCGGCATAATGCGGCATATCATGCGCCAGGAGCAACGCCAACGTCCGGCGGTAAGCATCCAGACGATCAGGAAAACGAGGGGTAAGCGTCAGAGGATGATGGGTAAGCAGCATATCCGCGCCCGCTTCGAGGGCGGCGGAAACCGCATCCGGAGTGGGGTCGAGACTTACCGCAAGATGGGAAATCTCCGCACGGGGCGACGCTACCTGGATGCCGGATTTGTCCCAGGAGGCCGCCAAAGAGAGAGGGGCATTTTCTTCAATAAGAGAAATCAGTCGAGACTGCTGCATCCTGCCTTCTTTTCGAGCATTTTGCGTTTGACTTGAAACAGTCTGCCCAAGCATGTGCGAGGCGTGAACCGAACAACGAGCATTGAGCTTCCCGTAAACATTTTTGTTTAGACATTGCTGAACGGGAAGTCAAGACAGGAAATCTTGTGCCTCACCGGCAAAAGCAGTCACACAATCGACAGCGCCATAACGCTGCACCCTGCCATGAGTTTTGGCTGCCGCCGCTGTTAGCCCCCGTTTTCCCTTGTTATTCAAGGATACATTACCTAGAGCATTTTGTTATTGAAATGCTCTCGGAGTCGAGCGGAGCGAGGCTCATCTCTGCTCTCCTTATC
>CAJTSU010000029.1:0-22015 GCA_910579055.1 uncultured Mailhella sp.
CCTATGAGGAAGGCTATCTGCGCCCGGACTATATCACCATGGAACAGGGCGGTGTAAACGGTCTTTCCTCCCTGCCGGACACCAGAGAAGGCATGGCGGAACTGGCCGCCCGCTGTCCGGACGCTCTGGAACCCCGGAAACTCGGCAATCCCCAAACCGTCAAGACATGGCGGGCCATTGCCCATTATGCGGGAACCATCTTTCTCTGGCCGCTGTTCCGGCATTTCCAGACCCATCGTCCGCAAAGCGCCAGCCGTGAGGTCTGGGGCTGGCTTCTGCGTGTGCTGAGCCGTTCCGCACGAAGAAAGCGTTCCGCTCAGGCTCTTCGCGCCGCGTACCGCTCCCGTGCGCCGTATTTTCTTTTTCCCCTCCAGCTTGACGCCGATTCCCAGGTGCGCCGCTATTCACCCTACAGCGGCATGAAGGAGGCCATTGCCTGCGTGTTGACCTCGTTTGCGCAATGCGCCCCCGTGGATGCCCATATCATCATCCGCAATCATCCGCTGGATAACGGCCTGATCGACTATGCGGGCTTCATTGCCTCATTTGCCGCGGCCTGCGGCATCAGTGACCGCGTACACTTCATTGAGGGCGGCAAGGCGCACCAGATGATGGACAAAAGCCTTGGCGTGGTGGTGCTGAACTCCACCATGGGGATTTCGGCTCTCCGGCAGGGCAGGCCGGTCTACTGCGTGGGCACGTCCATCTACGCCATGCCCGGCCTGGCGGTAAATAGCGCGGAAATGCCGCTGGACGCCTTCTGGAACAGCCCGCGCGGGCCGGAGGATGAAGCCCTGGCGGACTTTGAGCGCGTGCTCAAGGCTCATGCCCTGGTCAACGGGAATTTCTATACCCGCGAGGGCATCTGCACGGCCATCAGAGGGATCGGGACAAGGCTGGACAGTGATGCCGGGCAGGCTGCCGGTGAGGCGGCGCAAACGGAACAGGGGGCAATCCGCAAGAAGGGCTTTGCGCGGAGCCTCCGCTCCGGGTCATTCCGGACAATTCCGGCGGCTGCGCAGAGGCTACATGCCGAACCAGGTATAGCTGAGATAGAAAAGCACGCGTCCGCAGATTTCCGCCGTCCAGATCAGGAGAGTGGCCACAATGGTTCCCGCGCACAGACAGCAGGCGCTCTTTCCATTATAAGCCGCGCTGTTTTCCGCGTTTGCCGCGGCATGGCGCGAAACAGCCTGACGCGCAGCGCAGCGTGCCAGCACCGGCATGCCCAAACCTGCTCCCGCTACGAGCAGAACGAGACTCAGGGCTTGCGGCATAAGTTCGCCATGTTCCGGATATGTTCTCTCAAGCAGAAGAAAGACGAGGCGGAAGCCCATGGCGAGGATGACTGCCAGCGGCCCCTGGCCCAGCAATACCCTGCGCGCGGCGCCGGCCCGGCATCCGGCGGCCAGTTCGTCCAGCACAAGCAGCAGACTGCCGCCCAGCAGCACGGACGTGGACAAAAAGTTCCAGAAGGTGAAGGGGGAATTCCAGGCCGGTTCGGTGGGAATGGTATATACCCGGCTCATGACGTAGACAAAGGCGACGCCCAGGGCCCCGGAGAGCCACAGCAGAGGGCGGCGGCGGACAAATATCCACAGCAGCATGGAAGCGCCGAACAGGCCGCAGAACAGAATTTCCCGGCTGAGCCAGGAGGTGCCCGCATTGGTGATGGTGTAATAACTGACCAGAGGATCGGACAGATGGGCCAGAGAGGCCAGGGCGGCCGCAATGAGAATGATTGCCGCGATCCGGGTAATGCGCACGGCGGAGGTTGTTTCACGTCTGCTCAGGGCGATCAGCAGCATGAGCCCGGCTGCGCTCTGTCCCAGGATGGTAAAAACGACGAGGCTCCAATACTCAAGCATGGCTAGACCTCCTCGGGATTGCTGATGAGCGCGCCGCGCATGCCCGCCGTACTGCCCTGGGGGCGCGAGTGACGGTTGGGGGCGCAGATCAGGCGCGGCCGGGTGAATTCCGGGCGGGGCAGGGGGGCGATGCTTTCATGCAGCCCGTATTGGGTCACAATGTCGTCGTATTCCCCGAAGTCCAGGGCGCGGCAGGGGCAGGCAGCCACGCAGGCCGGAGGCTGACCCTGTTCGAGGTTGTCCTTGCAGAAATCGCATTTGGTCATTTTCTTTTTTTCTTCGTCAAATTGGGGCGCGCCATACGGGCAGTTCCATTCACAGTAACGGCAGCCCACACAGCGTTTCGCATCCACGGAAACAATGCCGTACCCATCCTTGTGCATGGCTTGGGTGGGGCAGGCTGTGGTGCAGACCGCATTTTCGCAATGGTTGCACGACAAGGAAACATAATAGGCAAAGATATTGTGCGCAAAACCCTGCTCAAGGGGCATCCAGTCGCCGCCGGAGTATTCCAGTACACGCCTCCACATGACCCCGACAGGGAGATTATGTTTGTCAATGCAGGCTATCATGCACGTTTTGCAGCCTGTGCACAGATCGGAATTGAAATAGAACGTGGGGTTTTTGATCATGAGTTTTCCCGCCGGATAAAAGTGTCTGAAAATGGCGCGGCGTATGTTTGCCGGAATTTCCAGCGCTGTTTTATATTGAAAGGGTTCAGGCCCGCGTTACGCTTTTGTCACTTCCACCAGGTTGGAGTGGTGCGGGTTCCCCTTGGCCAGAGCAGTGGGAAGCAGCAGCGTGAGCACGTTGACGCAGCCGTTGGTGTCTTCGCCTTGAGTGTTGGGCGTGTGCCATGCGCCTTCGGGCAGGGAAACCACGCCGGGCATGATGCGCGGAGTCACCTTGGCCCTGACGAGGGAGACGCCCCGATCATTGAACACTTTAACCTTATCCCCCAGTTGAATGCCGCGCGCCGCCGCATCCAGGGTATTGATCCACAGCTCCTGGGGGGCCACTTCCTGAAGCCAGGAGCAGTTGCCGTAGGTGGAGTGGGTGCGCTGCTTGTAATGATGCCCGATAAGCTGGAGAGGATACGTTTTACGCAGCGGGCTTGTTGCGCCTTCCGGAGAATCAATCCATTCCGGCAGCGGGGTGATCTTCTGCCCCGGCGCGAGCTTCCACGTTTCGGCCAGTTCGGCCAGACGGGGGGAATAGATTTCAATTTTGCCCGAGGGCGTGTCCAGAGGGCTGGCTTCGGGGTTGTCTCGGAAGGCTTTGTAGGCGATATGGTTTTCAGGAAAATACTTCTTGAACACGCCGCGCTTGAAAGCAGCTTCCAGAGTGGGCGGGAGTTCGGGAATATTTTTGCGCGACTGTTCGTACAGATGCTCAAGCCACTGGTATTCGGTGCGGCCTTCGGTGAATTCCTGCTCAATGCCCATAGCCTTTGCCACGCCCGCGCAGATATCGTAAATGCCCTTGCTTTCGCCGTAGGGCTCAATGGCCTTGTTGTCAAAAATGACATAGGCGATGTTGCTGTCGCCGTTGGTGGTCCAGTCCGGCTCTTCCAGATTGGTGCAGCCGGGCAGCAGGTAATCCGCGTAGCGGGCTGAAGGGGTAAGGGTGGTATCCACCACCACGATGGTTTCGCACTTGCTTTCATCGCCCAGAACAGGGTGCATCTGGTTGATGCCCCCATGCTGGTTTGTCAGGCAGTTGCCCGCATAGTTCCAGATGAACTTGATGGGCGCGATGAGGCGATCCCGCCCCTGGATGCCCGCCGTTTCAGCGGTCATGGATGTATAGTCGTCTATGGCCTGGTACCAGTTGAAGCAGGAGAGGGAGGTCTTCACCGGGTTTTCCAGGGTGGGGAAATCCACCATGGGCAGGCTGTAGCCCCCGTTTTCCCGCGCCCCGGTATTGCCACCGCTGATGCCCACGTTGCCGGTAAGTACGGCCAGCATGCCCACCGCACGGGACAGGTTTTCTCCGTTGGTGGTGCGTTGCGGCCCCCATCCCTGGCAGATGAAGCAGGGTTTGGCGCCCGCGATTTCCCGCGCCAGTTTTTCGATGCGCGGCGCGGGGATGCCGGTAATGGCAGCGGCCCAGGCGGGAGTTTTCGCCTGCTTGTCCGGCCCCTTGCCCAAGATATAGGATTTATAGGATGAACCGGCCGGGGTTCCGGCAGGCAGGGAGTCTTCGTCGTATCCGATAGTGTATTTGTCGATGAAGGGGTGATCCACCAGGTTTTCCGTGATCATGACATGGGCCAGCGCCGCGCACAGGGCAGTGTCCGTGCCGGGGCGGATAGGTATCCATTCATCGCCCACGGACACCATGGTATCCGTGTAGCGGGGGTCAATAATGATGGTGCGCGTGTTGCGGGTGAAACGGGCGTGTTGCAGAGTGGCCGCTTTGCAGCCGGACATGCGGGTTTCCGAAGGATTGTTGCCGAAAAACACGGCCAGTTCGCTGTTGGCCATGTCGGACAGGGAGTTGCTGTCCACCCAGGAGCCGCCGTACAGGTAGGGCATGCCGATGGTGATCTGGCAGGTGGAATAGTCGGCATACATGTTGAGGTAGCCGCCCAGCAGATTCATGAGCCGGGCCACGGGAGTGGCGGCCGGGGGCCAGCTTTTGCCCATGGTGCTGCCCAGCGCGCCGGTGCCGTAATTCAGATACACGGATTCGTTGCTGTATTTGAAGATGGTGTCGCTCAGGCGTGCTCCGATTTCCGTAAAAGCCCGCTCCCAGGTGATGCGTTCAAATTTGCCTTCACCGCGTTTTCCTACCCGGCGCATGGGGTAGGGGATACGCTCTTTGGCGTATACGCGCTGGCGCATGGAACGGCCGCGCGGGCAGGCGCGCAGTTGCTGCCGACCGTAAGCGTCGTCGCCGGTGTTGTCTGTTTCCACCTGGACGATTTTGCCGTCACGCACGCGCAGGCGCAGGGCACAACGACTGCCGCAGTTGACATTGCACGAGTTCCACAGGATTTTTTCTTCCCCCCTGCCTGTGGATGCCCCTGTGCCGGGGGCGGCCAGCGCCTCGTCGCCCGGGCCGGCATTGAAAATTTCAATGGAGAAGGGGAACAGGCTGGATGCCAGAACGACCGCTCCCCCCTTGAGCATGGCGCGCCGGGTGAGGCAGTGATCCGGCTGCGTCCGGGCCTCCGGAACTTCAGGCGTGTGATTCTTTTCCATCAAAAATTCCTCATGATTTATAAGTTCCCCTTGCGGGGAAGGCGAAGCCGGCGGACTCCTGCGTCCCTTCGGCCTCAGCGAGGAGATGCGGCTTGAAACACGAAGCCCGGACTGCGGGAGCCGGGCGCGCATGTTTGCCTATGTTCTGTCAAGGAATCGCCGCTGCGGCACGGGCGGCGGCATGTGTTGCCGCAAAAGGCGGCATGCGGCCACGGCCGGATCGCTTGCGCCTTTGCCCCCCTTCATGCTCGCTGCGCTCGCGCCTCCGGCGGTCAGGGATATTCCGCAAAGCGACGCTTTAACGTAGCAAAGAATGGAATTATTGGTCTATGAGAATGACATGGGAAATGAGCCGGGCGCTCACATCGCCGCCTGATGATGCTCACTGCCGGTCATGTTCCTCATTTTCATGATATTTCTGCGCGGCGGATCGCCGAAGAGGCGTTTGTATTCTCTGATGAACTGCGTCACGCTTTCATAGCCCACCGCCATTGCGGCCTGTGTCACGTCGTACTCTCCCGAGAGCATGAGGCGCTGAGCCTCGTCAAGGCGCAGACGTTTCTGGTATTGGAGCGGGCTTAGTGTCGTAATATTCTTGAAATACTTATGAAACGTCGAGGGTGCCATGTTTGAGCGGCCGGCAAGCTCCTGCACAAGCAGCGGCTCCTTGTAGTATTCTTTCAACCAGGCAATGGCCCGCGTGATCTGGTGCCCTTGCGAACCAAACGTGTTGAGCGTGCGCAGCACGCCGCCGAATGAGCTGGTCAGCAGCCGGTAATGGATTTCACGGATCAGCAGCTCCTCCATGACCGGGATCTGTTCCGGGGTTCTTGTCAGTTCAACGAGCCGGACAAAGGAATCCAGCAAGTCCGGCTCCACTTCCTGGAGCGCCGCCCCCCTGAAAAAACCGGCTTCTGTTGTGGCGGGAGGTATCCTGGAAGCCAGACTCGCAATAAGCCCGGCATCCAGATACAGCGAGAGGGCCAGGTAAGGTTTTTCTTCACTGGCTTCCATGACGCAGCTTGAAGCGGGCATGTCCACGCCGCAGACAAAGCAGATGTTTTCACTGTAATACTGTTCGTCCTGGCCGATCCGTACCCGTTTTTTTCCCTGCACAGCCACAATGACGGCCGGTCTGTAAAAGGAGGGCTTGGGGTCCGCATTGCTTGTCTGGCGGTAAAACTGAAAGCCCTTGACGGGCGTGGGGTATGTGCCGGAGCGCGAAGGGGTGCTCTGAAGAATGGCGTCTTTGAGAATGGCCCAACTGTTTTCTGTATTGACGCGTACATGGGGGGACATGGCGCAAGTATCCTGTCTTGTTATGGTTCTTCCGTTTTTAATATTCCTGTTATACAGAGAAACAGGCAACAATACAACATGATGCAGATGTACGCCGGTATTTGCAAAGGCTCTGTTTCAGAATAGTGTTGAAACACTCCTTGACCGCCGGAGGGCTAAGGGCTGCATTCATGTCTGCAACACAGCGAGCGCGTAAAAACCATTGCGGAACAGCTCGTTGCCGCATACAAACAGGATATGACCGATCGGACCTGGTATGTCTATTTGCTGCTTTGTGCGGACGGCAGTTTGTACTGCGGGGTGAGCACCGATGTGGAACGCCGTGTGCGACAGCACAATGGTGAACTCTCCGGAGGGGCCAGGTGCACGCGGGCGCGGCGCCCCGTGCGGCTGGCAGCCTGTGCGCCCTGCGCGGATCAGGGGACGGCGCTGCGTCTGGAGAGAGAAATAAAAAAACTGCCCAGAGAGAAAAAGCTGGCCTTTATGCGCAGCCTTGTCGGCCCGCCCCGGGAAGGAGCGGCTGACGCGCAAGGGTAAAATACTCCGCGCCGGGATTGTGCGGGTCCGGTTTGACGCTCTGTGCGCACTGTCCTATTATCTCCCACGAATTCGCGCTATTCGCGCGTTCCGGCCCGGAATTTCGGGATATCCTTTGACACAAACGCCCTTTGCGGCGGGTTTTTCGAGGTGCTTGTATGAAGTGCGGACTGAATTGGAGTAATTGGCTGAGCGCGGCGGCATTGATGCTGTGCTGTGCGTTTGCCGCCGTTCCCGCTCGGGCGGTGACGATAGTGGATATTTACGGCCCCGGTCAGAACATGGTGAACATGGCTCTGGCGACGCCGCTGACCGGGCCGGACAAGGCCGCGACGGGACTCGGCAAGGAGCTTGGGGCCGCGGTGGAAAGCAATCTCAGCTTTCTTCCCTTCATGCGGCTGACGCCTCCTTCCGCCGTGCTCGGCGGGTCGGTGTTGAACGCCTGGCAGGGTTCGGGGCTGGACTTCAAGCGTTTCCAGATTGCCGGGGCGGACTTGCTGCTTACCGCATATTGGCCCGGTGGCGACGGACGCGGGGGCGCGGTTGAAATCCGCCTGTTTGAGACGTTTTCCGGCAAGCCGGTGTTCAGCGGCGTGTACAGGGACGTGACCGCAGCGAATGTGCCCGCCACGGCGGATCGCATTTGCGCGGACATTATGCAGACCCTGACCGGCAGCGGAGATTTCTTCCGCTCCACCCTGGCCTTTGTCAAGGCTGGCGGGCCGAAGAAGCGCGATGTCTGGCTGATCAGCCCCACGGGCAAGGGCATGCGTCAAATCACCAATATTGCAGGCACGGCGCTTTCGCCTTCCTGGTCGCCTGACGGACGCTATGTCGTGTTCAGCCATATGGACGACAGCAGTCACGCTCTCGGCGTATGGGATCGCTCGCGGAACCGCGTCCAGCGCATCCGTTTCCCCGGGAACACCGTCATAGGCCCGGTATTCATGCCGGACAACAAGGTGGCTGTGGCCCTTTCCACCAACGGGTATCCCAATATCTTCCTGCTGGATCACAAGTTCCAGCGTGAGCGCGTGCTGGAGCAGAGTCCGGGCATTGATGTGTCACCTTCCTTCGATTCCACCGGTACGAAAATGGCCTTTACTTCCGGACGGATGGGCGGGCCGCAGATTTTCCTCAAAGACTTCACGACCGGGCAAGTGCGCCGTGTCAGCATGAACGGCGGCTATAACACGGAACCCACACTCAGCCCGGACGGAACCCTGGTGGCCTTTACCCGTCTGACCCCGCAGGGGCATCGCATCTTTGTGCAGGATATGGTGACGGGCATTGAGCGTCAGGTGAGTTTCGGCCCCGGACGCGATGAACAGCCTTCCTTTGCGCCGGACAGCTATTTTATTGCCTTTACTTCCGATCGCAGCGGTCAGCACAAGATTTATCTGACCACCAGGCATGGCGGTGAGCCCAAGTTGGTGCCCACCGGGGCCGGAGCGGCCACGTTTCCCCGCTGGGGCAAAATTCCGGAGGCGAAGTAGCCGTACAGGCTCTTGACAAGGCGTTGGCTGAAGATAATATGCTTGCCAGCCGTGAGTGCCGGCCTTCCCCAAAGGCTGGTTACCTTTGGAGCGGCATTTGGGGGAAAATGATTTTTGAGCCTTTGGAAAGGCTCAGGAGGATGTCATGAAGAATTTGAAGACTCTCGGCCTTGTGATGGTGCTGGCTCTGGCCCTTGGCCTTGGCGCCGGCTGCGCCAAGAAAGCGGAAGTGCAGACTTCCGCGACGGAAGACCCCGCGGCCGTTGCGCTTAATACCGCCGTGCAGACCATTACCGACGGTATTGTGTACTTCGACTACGACAAGTACGACGTAAAGAGCGAGTACACCGGCATGTTGCAGCAGAAGGCCGAACTCATGAAGGCCTATCCCGATATCCGCGTGCGCATTGCGGGCAACTGCGACGAACGCGGTACGCAGGAATATAACCTCGCGCTTGGCGAACGCCGTGCCCGCGCCGTGTACGATTACCTGGTCATGCTGGGCGTGAACCCCTCTCAGCTTGAGATGGTCAGCTACGGCAAGGAACGTCCTGCCGTATCCGGCGACACCCCGGAAGCCTGGGCGCTGAACCGCCGCGACAACTTTGACGTTATCGCGCGCTAGTTTTCAAGGCGGAACTGTTCAGAAGGCCGCTTCCGCAAGGGGGCGGCCTTTTTGACGCAGCCCGGTTGACGCCGCCCTTGCCGCAGCAAGGGCACACGTCACGCACAGCGCCATCAACACGGTTCTTCTTAAGGAACCGCTGATTTATTCGTAGAATAAATCAGCTCCATGCCCAAAGAGGCAAAAGCCTCTTTGGGAAAGGCACGTCAAGTCGTTCATTTAACGGGAAAAGTAAATTTTCCCTATTCACGACTTGCGGGCGGTCTTGCTCTGCAAGACCGCAGGAAACGCTTTAATCAGCGTTTCCTTAAGATATGCTTGCAAAATTTTTTTAGATCGGGCATCCCTTTACGCGCCGTCGCCAAGGCGACGCGATAATTCGGAGCATAGCACAGCTTGGCAGCGCACCTGCTTTGGGAGCAGGGGGTCGTCGGTTCAAATCCGACTGCTCCGACCAGAATATATCAAGGGTTTCCAGTCACAGACCGGGAACCCTTTAGTTCAATAAGGCAGAAGGAGGAGGCCGCACTCCCTCGCTGGCGGGGGCGTACGGCGCAAACGCCGCGAAGCGGGGTTTGCCATCAGTCTGAGAAAACGCGTTATCAGCGTTTCCTGTACGTTCAACTTCTTACCCCGGACCAACATGAGCGAACACACCAGAGAAATACTCCCCGTCAAACCGATTTTCGATATGGAACTCATGCTGGGCCTGTTGCAGGAAACCCGGCTCGGCGGGCAGGTCATGGAAGACCTCGCCAACGCCTGGGAGCGTTGGCTGCCCCATTTGCATGTCATGAAACTGGATACCGGAAAGATCCGTTATCTTCTTGTCTGGCTGGATGAGGACGTGGAAACGGAAGTGGACAATACCTGGAAGGAATCCGCCACGGACGGCTTTCGCCTCAACGCTCTGGCGCAAACCATGTGCATGTGCTCAGTGTATCAGGTGGAACCTGAAGTGGAAGATGCTGGCTGCGCCCCCGCGCCCCGGCCTACCGAAGCTCTGCGTCTGGCGCTGGAAACCGAGGGCATACCGTATCAGGAAGACGGCCCCACGCTCAGCCGCCGTTATGCCGTGTTGACGCATTTTCCCTTCCGGGGAGCGTGCGATATCTGTTTCCTTCAGCCGGATTGCCCCAAAGCCAATGGTGTTCAGGACACCGCGTTTCATACTGTGGAATTGGGCCTTCCTCCCCTGGCTTCCGACAATGAAACGCCCGAAGACGGCCATGTCCGCTGAAAGCGGCGCAAAACCCTCGCCGCCCGCGCTGTCCCACGGCATAGGGCACCTGTTCAAGGCGCTGGGTTACTCCCTGGCCGGGCTGGTCTGTGCGCTGAAAAGCAGCACGGCCTTTCGTCAGGAATGCATTGTGCTGCTTGTGATCTGCGCGGCGCTCGCGCTGACGGGCAAGGGGGCCGGCTGGTGGCTGCTCTGCGTTTGCGCCTGGCTGGCCGTGATGGCAGGGGAACTGCTGAACTCCGCTCTGGAGGAGGCGTTCAACCTCATCACCACGGAATATTCTCCCGGAGTGAAGGCGGGCAAGGATATGGCCTCCGCCGCCGTGTTCGTGCTCATGCTCGCCAATGCGGGCGTGTGGCTGTATGTGTTCGGAAACGATATCCTCGCCCTTGCGGCGGGCGGCGCGGGGAAATGACCATGCAGACGCTTTTTCTCAGAAAGGGCGAGGAGCGCCGTCTTTTGGCCGGGCATTTGTGGGTGTTCAGCAATGAGGTGGATGTCCGGCGTTCGCCGTTGAGCGAGTTTGAACCGGGGCAGGATGTGCTGGTAGCTGATGCGCATGGCCGCGTGCTGGGCACGGCTTATGTCAACCCGGCGTCGCTTATCGCGGCGCGTCTGGTCAGCCGGGAAGCGGAAAAACCGCTGTGCGCCGAACTCTTGCGGGAGCGTTTGACACGGGCGTTGGCGCTGCGCGAAACGTTTTTCACTCGTCCCTTTTACCGGCTGTGTCATGGGGAAGGGGATTTTCTTCCCGGTCTTGTCCTGGATCGCCACGGTGAATGGTTGACCGCCCAAATTACCACGGCTGGCATGGAGCGCCATCGTGAGGAGCTTGCGGAGTTGTTGCAGAACCTGCTGCGTCCCTCCGGTTGCATCCTGGCGAACGACATTGCCGCGCGTGATCTGGAAGGGTTGCCTCGTGTGGTGGAAAGCCTGTGCGGGGACATGCGTAGCTTCCCGTCGGAAATTGAGATAGAGGAAAACGGATTGCGTTACCGTATTCCTCTGGTCGGCGGGCAGAAAACAGGCTGGTTTTATGACCAGCGGCCCAACCGCGCGGCATTGGCCGAGCTGACCCGTGAGGCGGATGTGCTGGACGCCTTCTGTTATGCCGGAGGCTTTGGCGCGCTGGCCGCGGCCAGGGGAGCAAAGAGCGTTGCCTTTCTTGACGCTTCAGCCGCGGCGCTGGAGTTCGCGCGACGCAACGCGGCGGGAGCCGGTCTGAACGAAACGGAAACGCTGAAGGGCGACGGGCTGGCGCTGCTGGCCGAGCTGCGCCGTGCGGGCCGGAATTTCGATGTGGTATGCCTTGATCCTCCGGCGTTCATCAAGCGCCGCAAGGATGCGAAACAGGGCCTGGAAGCCTATCGCCGCATCAATGAACTGGGCCTCGATCTGGTGCGGCCCGGCGCTTTTTTCATGACCTGTTCCTGTTCGCATCATCTGGAAGCGAACGAACTCCTGCGGATCGTCGCCCGCGCCGCGGGGCGGCGCGGCAGACACCTGCGTCTCATCCATCAGGGATTTCAGGGGCCGGATCACCCCGTCCACCCCTCCATGCCGGAAACGGCATATCTCAAAACCTTTCTTTTCCAGGCGGATTGATCGCCGCATCGGAGGCTTCCATGAAACTGCTCTCGACTCGTCTGCTCACTCCCGGCCCCACACCTCTTCCCGACCGTGTACGGCTGGCCATGGCGGAACCCATGCTCCATCACCGCAAACCCGATTTCATGGCGATTATGGAAGAGACGCAGGCCATGCTGCGCCGCTTGTTCGGTACGGAACAGGCGGTGTTGCCTCTGTCCTGTTCCGGTACGGGGGCCATGACCGCCGCCGTTCACGGGCTGTTTGAAAAGGGGGAAAAGGTGCTGGTGGCCGAAGCGGGTAAATTCGGCGAACGCTGGGCGGAAATCGCCGTTACGCGCGGGCTTGAGGTGGTTACGCTGTCCGCGCCCTGGGGGCGGGCCATTGCGCCGGAGCGTGTGGCAGTGGTGCTGGACGCCGATCCGGCGATTCGGGGCGTGCTTGTTCAGCTTTCGGAAACATCCACGGGGGTGCAGCATCCGGTGCGGGAAATCGCGGAACTGACCCGGCACCGCGACGTCATGCTGGTGGCGGACGGCATTTCTTCTGTGGGCATTGCTCCCACGCCCATGGACGAATGGGGGCTGGACTGCCTGATCACCGGTTCGCAAAAGGGTCTGATGGTTCCTCCGGGGCTTTCCCTGCTGGCGCTTTCCGCGCGGGCCTGGGAACGGGCTGGAGGCATCGCTCCTTCCTGTTTCTATTTCAACCTGCTTCAAGAAAAAGCCGCGGTATTGAACAGGCGGCAGACCTTGTTCACGTCTCCGGTCAGTCTGATTGTCGGGCTGCGTGAGGCGCTGCGCATGCTCTTTGAAGCTGGTTTGCCCGAATTGTACGCCAAGCAGCGCGGGCTGGCCGCCATGGCTCGGGCCGGGGTTTCAGCCATGGGGCTGGAGCTGTTCGCACCTGATCACTATACCCTTGGCCTGACCAGCGTGAAAATGCCCGAGGGGCTGGCTTCTTCCGCCGTGACGAAAAAGGCGGCGGAACTGGGCGTGATCATGAGCACCGGTCAGGCTCCCATGAAGGACGAAATCTTGCGGCTTGCCCATATGGGCTGGGTGGACTGGGCCGATATTCTGGCCGGGCTGCACGCTCTGCAATGGGCTGTTGAATCCCTGACCGGGCGTAACCTACCTTCCGGCGCGCTGGATGCGGCCATGGCCGCCTGGCACGAAAGCATGAAAGAACGTCAAGAGGAAGAATGAGGCTGCTCCGGCGGAGGCGTGAAACCTGCGGGCCGGAACATAGGATCTGCCTGGCAGATATGTCCAAACGCAAAACGCTCCAGACCGCGCAAACGCCGCACAGCGGGGGGGGCGCTCAGGAAGAACAGGGAATTTTCCTCCCCCCCCGCGCCCCGTCCTTTCCAAGACGTTTATCAAAAATTCCTTTGTGGTATGAGACCTCCCCCTTCAGGGGGAAACGAGTAGTTGACAAGACGGCGAAGCCGATGAAATCCTTTTCCGTACCCCCTCCCTTCAGGGAGGGGCAATCCGCACGCCCCCTATCCGTCGGCCGCGGAGTCAGTCACCGGATGGGGCGACTGTGGATTGAAACATTTGCGAGCAGTACCCGGAATCGGGTCAGCGCATACAGCCGTTTGCCGCGCCGCAGGAGTTCAGAGTCGCCTTGGCCTTTGGTTTTGCTCCGTACGCGGCGCGGTGGTCCGCGGCTTGGTCACGCCGTGCGCACGGTGACGCCGTGTGTCTTCATGTAGCGTTTGAGTCCGGGAATATCGTATTCGCCGTAATGCACCATGGAAGCGATCAGCGCGGCGGAGGCATGGCCTGTGGTTACGGCTTCCACCAGATGTTCCGGCTTGCCCGCACCGCCCGAGGCGATGACAGGCACGCCCACGGCGTCGGCAATCATGCGGGTCAGCGTCAGTTCATAGCCTTCTCTGGTGCCGTCCGCGTCGATGGAATTGATGCAGAATTCGCCCGCCCCCAGGCTTTCACAGCGTTCGGCCCAGGCCAGTGCATCCAGCCCGGTGGGCGTGCGCCCGCCGTGGATGACGATTTCATAGCCTGAAGGCTGGGCCGGATTTTTTTCCACTTTCTTCACATCCATGCCCACTACCACGGCTTGCGAGCCGAAGGCCCGCGCTCCCTTTGAAATGAGTTCAGGGGTTTTAACCGCTGCTGAATTGAGCGAAATCTTTTCCGCCCCCGCGAGCAGCACGGCCCGCATGTCTTCCACACTGGAAATGCCGCCGCCAACGCAGAAGGGGATGAAGATTTCTTTTGCCACGCGCTCCACGACATCCAGAAAGATGCCCCGGCCTTCGGCGGAAGCCGTGATATCGTAGAATACAATTTCGTCCGCGCCCTGTTCATAATAGCGGCGGGCCGTGACCACGGGGTCGCCTATATCTTCGTTACCCTGGAATTTTACGCCTTTGGTCAGGCGGCCGTTGCGCACGTCCAGGCAGGGGATGAGTCGTTTACAAAGGGAACCGGGCATGACGGGCCTCGCTGTGTTCTCGGCAGAAAACGTGGAAATTGTACAGCAGACGCAGACCGGCGTTACCGCTTTTTTCCGGATGGAACTGGGCGGCCCACAGGCCGGGGCGGCCGAACACGGCGGCGAATTCGCTCCCGTAGTCGCAGGTGGCCAGCGTCAATGACGGGGCGGGTTCGGGGTAATAACTGTGCACGAAATAAAAGGGGGTGCCGTCCTCGATGCCGTCAAACAGGGGGCAGTCGTTCTGTTTGATATGCAGAGCGTTCCAGCCCATGTGCGGAATACGCAGCGGCTCGCCTCCGTCGTTCCGGGTTGGGTCGAAGCGGCGGCAGAAGCCGGGTAGCAGGCCCAGGGTTGCAGTATCGTTTTCTTCACTGCGTTCAAGGAGAATTTGGCAGCCAAGGCAGACGCCGAGCAACGGTTTGCCGGAAGCCGCAAGGTCACGCAGCAGGGCGTCGAGGCCGGTTGTCCGCAGTTGGTTCATGGCCTGACCCGCCGCGCCGACGCCGGGGAAGATGATGCCGGAGGCGGAGGCAAGATCGGCGGGAGAGGCTGTAATGCGGGCGGGTAGGGAGAGCGAGGAGAGCGCGCGCAGAACGCTGGTCTGATTGCCTGCCTTATAGTCGAGAATGGCCAGCATGGGGAACCTTTGGCTGGAGTGGAAAAAGATAGGCTCTATTATGGCATGGTGCTGATAATAACCTTGACCGCCGGAGGCGCGAGCGAGCCTGCGTGGGCACATGATGCCTTATCTCTGCTGTCGCCATTCGTAAGGCTCCTTCGTCGCCTAACGTCTGGAAAGTCCGTTTTCAGTGTCCGGCACCATGCCGGACACTGAAAACGGATTTTTGCAATACAAAAACAGGGAGGGGTTATGCCGCGATATAGTCGTACAGTTCCTGTGCGCTGGAGTTGTTGGGATTGGCCGCCAGCACGTCGCTCAGGTGTTTGCGTGCCTCATCCTTGCGGTTGAGAGAAAGCAGGCATCCGGCAAGGGTAATGCGGGTGTTTTCCTCGTTGGTCGCTTCCAGGCTGGCGGAGAGGTAGGGAAGAATTTCCTCCACGCGTTGCAGGGTATAGCCTTCTTTTACCAGACAGCCCAGTGCTATGGCGTTGGACGGGTTGATGTCCAGGGCGCGGCTGAACAGAGAAAAGGCTTTTTCGTGCGCATTCTGATTCATGTGAACCAGGCCCAGGCCGGTCAGAGCCTTGTCGCTTTCCTGGATGGTGACGGCCTTGTTGTAGTTGGTCAGCGCGCTGTCCATGTCGCCGCGCTGCATGGCGATGGTGGCCAGCCCCATATAGGGGTCAGGCTGCTCTTCGCTGCTTGCGGCTGCTTTGGAGTAATAGTCTTCGGCCTTGTCCAGTTCGCCCATGAACAGGTAGCATTCGCCGAGTTCCTTATTGATTTCGTAGTCCAGATGATTGCTCATGGCGTTCCCCTTGAGGTGATGAAATGTGTGCGTTGCGGCGGAACCTTGCAACGCGGTCTGAAATATGCATGATGTGTGCCTGTATTTTTTTATATAAAAATTACAATATGTTATTCATGTGTCTCCGTGAGAGGAGGAAAATTTTGTCAAGTTTTCGACGCTTGTGGAGGAAAATGGCAGGCAGGCCACGAACCCTGGGGAGCGAAGGCGGGAGGAAGGGAAAAAAATGCCGCTGAAGTGCGGGCGGTATTCCGGGCCGCCGCCGGGCCTTTTTCGATCTTGTGATGGAGTCGCCTTGAAGCTAGGATGAAGAAATCAACCATCCACACCCGGAGTGTTCATGTCCCTGAAGCAGCGCCTGGGGTTCGACGTCGAGCCTTTGTATCTTATGGACGGCACGGCCTTTTTGTACCGTGGTTTTTTTGCCAATGCCAGCATGTCCCGTTCCGACGGTCTGCCCACGGGCGCGCTGTATATCGTGGGCAGAGTGCTGCTCCGGCTGTTTAAAGAAGAGCGTCCGGAATATTTTGCCTTCATTCTCGACGGCCCCGGCAAGCATTTTCGTCACGAACTGCTGCCCACCTACAAGGCCAACCGTCCTGCCGCGCCCGAAGGACTGGTGGCGCAGATCGAACCCATGAAGCGCATGGTAGCCTCTTTCGGGCTGCGCTGCATTGTGTCGGAGGCCTGCGAGGCGGACGACTGCATCGCTTCTCTGGCCGCGCGGGGCAGGAGCGAGCGCCCCGTGGTGATTATCGGCATGGACAAGGACCTGCGCCAGTGTCTTGCCCCGAATGTGGTGCTGTGGGATCCTGCCTCACGCGAGGAAAAGCTGGTGACGCTTGACTCCTTCCGCGAGCAGACCGGGCTTGAGCCTTCCCAATGGCCGGATGTCCAGGCCCTGATCGGCGATTCCAGCGACAATGTGCCCGGCGTGCGCGGCATAGGAGAAAAGACGGCGGAGAAACTGTTCCGTGATTTTCCTTCTCTGGAATACCTGCGCGACCATATGAGCGAAGTGCCGCCCGCTGTGCGCAAAAAACTGGAAGGCAACGAAGAGGCCATGTTTCTGTATCGGGAACTCACTCGCCTGAATACCGCCTGTTGCGCGGATGTTTCCTTGCAGGATCTCAAGGTGCGCCCCCTGCCGGGCGAACGCCCCGGGCAGATGGCCCTGAGTTTTCTGCGCGAGTATGAAATGGGTTCCCTTCAGCGGGAGCTGTCCGGTCTGGTACAGCGGGGGCTGGTGGATACGGAAGGAGCCGCCGAAGAAGGCAGGGGAAAAACAGGGGCGGCGGCTGAACAGTTGTCCCTGCTGGGCGGCCCCGTGCGCCGCACGCCGGAATTGCCCCATGCGCGGAGCGTTGGGGAGCTGCCCGCCTGCGCGGGAAAAGTTGTGGCCCTGACTCCGCCCCCGTTTTCCGTGCTTTCCGCCCGGAGGGACTGTTCCGCTCTGGCCGTGGCCGTACGCGGCGCAGAGGGCGATGAGGCCGGCGGCGTGCGGGAAGTGTTGTACGGCGGCCCCTATGCCGAACTGGCGGGCTGGGCCGCGCACGCCGCCAGGATTGTGACGCCGGACGTGAAGAAACTGCTGCGCGAGGAACCTGCCTGGAAGGTTCTGCCCGCGTCTTTGTGGTTTGACCTGGGGCTGGCCGCGTATCTGCTGGCGCCTGAAGATCGGGATTACAGCTGGCCCCGCCTGTCAGCCCAACATGCGGAAAAAAGCGGACTGGACCCGGAGCGGCCGGGAGCTTTGGCTCTGGCCCTGCACGACGAACTGGAAGGACGGCTGACGCAGGCGGATCTGGAACGTCTGCTTCTCACCATTGAGCAGCCCCTGACCGCCGTGCTTGAGAGCATGGAGGAGGCGGGCGTGCGGGCGGATCTGGATGCGCTGGATGCTTTTTTGCAGGAAGTTCAGCGCGATCTCGACAAGCTTACGGCCGATATTTATGACGCCGCCGGAGGAGCGTTCAATATCCGTTCCGCCCAGCAAATGGGAGAGGTGCTGTTCAAGCGCCTGGGCCTGCCTACGCCCAAATCCACCAAAGGAGGGCAGGCTTCCACATCGCAGGATGTGCTGGAAAAACTCTCCGGCCATCATCCCGTTGTGGACAGGCTGCTGGAATTTCGCAAGCTGGAGAAGATGCGCTCCACCTATCTTGAGCCTCTGCCCCGCCATGCCGGGCCGGACGGGCGCATTCACACCACCTTTAATCAAACGGCCACGGCCACGGGGCGCTTGTCGTCCAGCAATCCCAACCTCCAGAATATTCCCGTACGGGGAGACATGGGGCGCAGAATGCGCTCCTGTTTCATCGCCGGGCCGGGAAACACGCTGGTTTCCGCCGACTATTCACAGATTGAACTGCGGGTGCTGGCGCATTATTCACAGGACCCCACTCTGCTTGCCGCCTTCCGCAATGGGGAGGATATTCACACCAGAACAGCGGCTCTGCTCAACGATATTGAGCCTTCGGCGGTTACGCCGGACCAGCGGCGCGGCGCAAAAACCATCAACTTCGGGCTGATTTACGGCATGGGCGCGCGCAAGCTGGCGGGAGAACTGGGTATTGCTCTGGCGGAAGCCCGCGAGTTCATGGAACGCTATTTTGCCCGCTTCGCTCATATCAAGGAATTTTACGATACCGTGGAGGACGAGGCGCGTGAATTGGGCTATGTGACCACCATGGCGGATCGCCGCCGCCCCCTGCCGGACATGCGTTCCCAGAGCGCGCAGTCCCGCGCGCTGGCGGAACGCCAGGCGGTGAACACCCTGATCCAGGGCAGCGCGGCGGACATTATCAAACTGGCCATGCTGGCCGTGCATGAAGATGAACAGCTGCGTTCTTTCTCTGCCCGGCTCATTCTTCAGGTGCATGACGAACTTTTGCTTGAAGTGCCGGAAGAACACGGACAGGAGGCCGGAGAACGACTTGCCGCCCTGATGATAAACCTGGAAGGGAAGGGGGTGCGTCTGGACGTGCCGCTGGCAGTGGATTGGGGGGTGGCGCGTGATTGGGGCGCGGCGCACTGAGCCGGGAAAGTCCGTTCCGGGGAGAATTTTCCCCGGATTGCACGGCAGCCTCCTTGACCGCCGGAGGCGCGAGCGTTAGCGAGCCTTGAGGCCGAGCCGCGGCCTGCTCACAATTTTCGGAGCTGCTGACTTTGTCAGCAGCCTCAGCGTCCCCGTTTTATAAACGGGGACGCTGCTTTTTCTGACGGCTTTAACCGCGATATACGACGAGCCCGCTCGGAAATGGTATTTCCGAGCGGGCTCGTCGTATATCCGGTGAATATCAATGAGGCATCTTTGTTCCATATTGAATTTTAGATGAGTTCTATAGTTTACTTTTGAGTATTATAGCTCCCAAAAATTGCCAAGGTTTCGTGTAACTATCTATAAATGAAAGAATATCCGTATCTGTCTCAAGCTATCGGCAACACTATTGAAGTCCTGAGAAAGGACAGGAAGATGACAAAATCGGCTTTGGCTGAGTTTGCCTGGCTGGAGAGGCGATACCTGCTGGAGATTGAACAGGGTGACAAGAGGCCAACCGTGAACGCTGTTTATTCAATCTGCGAAGCTCTCAAGATTTCTCCGCCTGAGTTCTTCCGGAAAGTCGAAGAGGAAATGGGACGGCTCACGAAAAACGCATAGGGCTGATTAAAGTGCATCAATCGTTTCCTGTGACACGGCCATCCGCGGTTGCCTCTCTACCGCTGGCTCCGCGGTCGCCGCAGAGGGGGCGTGCGGATTGTTCCTCCCCGAAGGGGGAGGCTTCAAATCATAAAGGAATGTTTCATGAAAAAACGTATTATGGTGGATATGTCCGCTACGCTGATTCATCATGGCCATGTCCGGCTGCTCAAAAAGGCCAGTGAACTGGGCAGCGTGGTGGTGGCTCTGACCACAGACGAGGAAGTGGAAAAGAAAAAGGGCTACAAACCGGAACTTTCCTTTGAAGAACGCAAGGAAATTCTGGAAAGCTTTCGCTATGTGGACGAGGTGGTACCTTCCGGCTGGCTGATCGATGATGCTTTTCTTGTGGAGCACAATATTGATCTTCTGGTGCACGGGGATGACAATTCCAATATCATTCCTCAGGAAAAGCTGGCAATCTTTCCCCGCACCGAAGGCGTCAGCAGCTCCGAGCTGCGCCGCCGCGTGCTGGACAGCCTCATTGCCATCAATATCCGTCAGGAACGGGCGGAAGGCAGCGACCGTGTGGCCCGCGCCCTTTTCGAGACCATCAAAAACGAATTCAGGCTGGATTGAGTATGAAACGTTATCTGTCACTTTTCGGGATTGTTCTCGGCCTTGTCCTGTCTCTTGTGCTTCCGGGGGGCGGCATAACCGCCGCGCGCGCAGAAACGACCCTGCTGGTCTATACCGCCATTGAGCCGGAATGGCTTCCCAAATACAAGAAGGCTTTTGAGGAGGCCAACCCCGGTATCCGGATTAAATGGCTGCGTGAGGGCACGGGGACGATCACGGCCCGCCTGCTGGCGGAAAAGGATGCCCCCCGCGCCGACGCCGTATTCGGGCTGGCGGCCGGCTCTCTGCTGGTACTCAAGGCGCAAAATATGCTGGAACCCTATACGCCGCGAGATTTTGCCGAACTTTCTCCGGTGATGCGCGATGCGTCGGAGTCTCCCTGCTGGGTGGGCATTAACGCCTGGGCTACGGCTTTTTGTGTGAACAGGCCGGAAATGGAAAAACGCGGCCTTGCCGCGCCCCGGAACTGGGAAGATCTGGCCCGCCCGGAATATAAGGATCTTATCGTTATGCCCGACCCTGCCGCGTCCGGCACGGGGTACATGAATCTGGCCGCGTGGATGCAGATGTGGGGGGAAGAAAAGGCCTGGGCCTATGTGGATGCCGTGCGGGCCAACCTTAAAATGTTTTCGCCTTCCGGCGCTCGCCCGGCGGCCATGGCCGCACAGGGAGAAGTACCCATAGGCGTGAGTTCCGGGGCTTTCGGCGCGCCTTTTGTGAAACGCCGCGCTCCGCTGGACATCATTGTGCCCGACAATGCGGGGTGGGAAATGGAAGCCTGCGCCATTGTCAGGGGAACCGCGAATCTTGAGGCAGCCCGCCGTCTGATGGACTTTTGTTGTTCCGAGGCAGTGGCAAAGATTGGGGCGGAGTTCTCCGGCCTGCCCGCCCGCCCTGAATTTGTGACGGACAAGGAGGCGGTTGCCCGCCTGGCTCTTGTTGATCCGCAATGGAGCGCGGACAACCGGGAACGTCTGCTGGCCGCGTGGCGCGCCCGGTGCGGTAACTGATATGGGCTTTCTGGAACTTCGTGATCTCGCCAAAAATTACGGGCGGGCGCCTGCGCTCACGCCCACCCGTATTGACGTGGAGCAGGGGGAATTCCTTTGCCTGCTCGGCCCTTCCGGATGCGGCAAGACCACATTGCTGAACTGTATCGCAGGGATTATCGAGCCTTCGTCCGGAACTGTGCTTCTGGACGGGCGCGACATCACATGGGAGCGTCCGGAACGCCGCCGCTGTGGTATGGTGTTTCAAAGTTACGCCCTGTTTCCCAACCTCAGCGCGGCGGACAATATTGCCTACGGCCTGCGCGGGCCGGACTGGCCCGCCGCGCGCCGCCGTGAGCGCGTGGCTGAAATGCTGGAACTGGTGGGGCTCACTGATTACGCTTCCCGGCGGCCGACCCGGCTTTCCGGCGGCGAACAGCAGCGTGTGGCTCTGGCGCGCGCTCTGGCCCCCGCGCCTGCCCTGTTGCTGCTGGATGAACCCCTGTCCGCGCTGGACGCCCGGGTTCGTATCAGACTGGGGGAAGAACTGCGCGCCTTGCAACGGCGGGTGGGCGTGACGACCGTCATGGTCACGCATGATCAGCAGGAAGCTCTGGCCCTGGCGGATCGCATCGTGGTCATGAGCAAGGGCCATGTGGAGCAGGTGGGTACACCGGAGGATATCTGGCGCGCTCCAGAAAATCTGTTTGTGGCCCGATTTGTGGGCGACATGAATTTTTTCACGCTGCCCGGTATGACGGCGAAAGGAGAAATCTGCGGTATCCGTTATGAAGATGTGCGGGTGCTGGAAGCCACGGAACTTTCACTGCGAGACGAGAACACCCGGGCGGCCCGGATAGAGGCCGTGCACTACATGGGGCGTTATGTGCGCCTGCGTCTGCTGCTTCAGGATTACGCCACCCGAATTCATGCCGATCTGCCCCCGAACGAGGCCGGGGGCTTTGCCGAACGCGATCTTGTGGCGGTGCG
>CAJTSU010000029.1:22025-28259 GCA_910579055.1 uncultured Mailhella sp.
CCTGCCGAAAGAGGCCCGGCGGGTATGGCGCGACGAGAGCGAAATGTTCGGGGAAACAAGAGCTGCCGGAGGCGGCGAATGAATGTTCTTTCGCCTTTGCGCCGTACCGCTCCGGCCAACCTGGGCGGGGCGGCGCTGCTTTGCGCGCTGTATGTATTCCTCATATATCCCGCGTATGCGCTCCTCTCGCGCAGCATGCGGGATGAGAACGGCGCGTTTGCGGGGCCGGCGCATTTTTTTGCCTGCCTTGAGGAACCGGGCCTGTCCGCCGCATTGGGGCATTCTCTGCTCATGGCAACCGTGAGCACCATATTCACCGTGGCGCTGGCCTTTCTGCCGGCGTACGCAGCCACCCACAGCCGTATGCCGGGACGCCGGATTTGCCCTGTACTGGCCCTTGCTCCCCTGTGCATGCCTTCCATGCTGCCCGGCATCGGCATCGTCTATCTGTTCGGCGCGCAGGGCCCGCTCAACCGTATGTTGGGCGGGCATGATGTATATGGCCCGCTGGGCGTGGTCATGGGCAGTGTGTTCTTTTGTCTGCCCCATGCCGTGCTTTTGCTGCGTTCCAGCCTGGAGCGGGTGGATCGACGCCTGTACGACGCGGCCTCCGGGCTGGGGGCCGGGGCATGGCGGCGCTTTTTCAGCGTCACGTTGCCCGGAGCGCGTTACGGTCTTGTCAGCGCCGCCCTTGTCAGCTTCACCCTTACGCTTACGGACTTCGGCGTACCCAAGGTACTGGGCGGGGATTATTCCATGCTGTCTACGGAAATCTACGCTCAGGTCATCGGGCAGCAGAATTTTGGCATGGGCGCGGCCATCAGCCTGGTTCTTCTTCTACCCACGGCGCTTACGGTGACGCTGGACTGTCTGGCCCGGAGAGGGCAAGCCCGGATGGGGGCCGGGGTCGGCCTGCCCCTTGCCCCGCAGCCTTCTCCTGTGCGGGATATGTGTCTTGCGGTCGGAGCGTGGGGGGTAACGCTCTCGTTGCTGGCTGTGTGCGGCATGGTGCTCGCGGCGTCATTCATGGCCTTTTGGCCGTATGATTTGACCCTGTGTCTGGATAATTATGCTTTTGACGAACTGGGTTACAGTTGGAAGCCTTTTCTGGTGTCGTTGCGTCTGGCCCTGTGTGCGGCCTGTGCGGGCACGGCCCTGTTGCTGACAGGCACATGGCTTGCGGATCGCGGCGGCATGGCCCGCCCTGCGGCAGCCTTGTATCGCGGCTTGCTTATGCTGCCGCTGGGCCTGCCCGGTACCGTACTGGGTCTGTCCTATATTTTTGCGTTCAACAGTCCCGGCACATGGCGCGGCGCGCTATACGGTTCCTTTTTTCTGCTTGTCGTCAACACTGTTATACATTTTTCCACAGTGGGGCATATGACCTGCACGGCGGCGCTGAGCCGGGTGGATCGAAACAGCGAGGACGCGGGGCGCCTGCTCGGCGTACCCGCATGGCGCACCTTTCTGCGCGTGGTGTTGCCCCAGTGCGCCGGTTCCGCCGCCGATCTCTTTCTGTACCTGTTCATTAATGCTCTGACCACAGTGTCCGCCGTGGTATTTCTGTGCTCAGAGGATCTGACCGTGGCTTCGGTTTCCGTTCTTCAAATGTATGATTCCGGCAATCTTGGCCCCGCTGCCGCCATGGGCACGCTGATTTTCAGCGCGGCCGGGGGCGCGGCCCTGCTGCGCGTGGCGCTTGGCCGGATGTTCTCCGAAAGACGCTTGCCGCGTATGGCATCCAAGGAAAAAGAGCATGCTTGAGTATCTCTATTTGACACTGATAGCTCCGCTTGAAGCGGGGATGCGGCTGGCGCTGGATTTCGGCCATGCTCAGACCGGTTCATGGGGGCTTGGCCTGATTTTCATGAGTCTGGCCGTAAATATCGTTTTGTTGCCGCTGTACCACTTGGCGGAAACCTGGCAGGAGGCGGAGCGCCGCGTACAGCACCGCATGGAGGCCAAACTGACGGAGATCCGCGCGGTATATCGCGGGCAGGAGCGCTATGCTCTGATGCGTACCCTGTACCGTCAGCACGGGTATCATCCCATATTTGCGGTACGTACCAGCTTCGGCTTCCTGATCCAGGTGCCGTTTTTTTTCGCCGCGTATCATTTTCTGAGCAGCTACGGGCCGTTGCGCGGCGTGCCCTTCGGGCCGCTGGCGGATCTCGCCGAACCGGACGGCCTGCTGGTTATGGGCGGGTTCGCTGTGAACCTGCTGCCCTTTGTCATGACGGCGGTCAACCTTGTTTCTGCTCTGGTTTACACCCGCCGCCTGACCCGACGTGACAAGATCCAGCTCTACGGCATCGCGGCGCTGTTTCTGGTGCTGTTGTATGACGCCGCTGCCGGTCTGGTGTTCTACTGGACCTGCAATAACGTGTTCTCTCTGTTCAAGAATATTGTGTACGAGAAGTTCAGGCTGCTTGATCACGGCATGGAGACTGCCGCGCGAGGGAAAAAGGCCGCGAAGGCTTCCGCTCCGGAGGAGGCCGCCCGGATGCCCCTGCGGATGCCCGGCGCGCCTGAGCGGAGTATGTTCATGGGCTGGTCCGCGTGGATCCTGCCGGTTCTGATTCTGGCCGCGGCCTTGCTGATGCTGGACTGTGACGGAAGGATCAGATACGGCGAGAACGAAAGACTGTTCCTGCAATATCTGACCCGTTTCGGGCTGGTGCTGCTGTGCGTGGCTGCTTCAGCGCGTCTGCCCGGCCTGCGGAAGAAAAACGGCGGCCGCCCTCTGCGCCTCATTACCCTGACCCTGGCCGCGCTGATCTTTCAGTTTGTCCTGCTGTGGCACTGGCTTTCCACCGGATACGCCTCCTCGCTTCTGGCGCGCCAGCTTGCCGTTGCCGCGCTGCTCGTCGTGCTCGGGAGTTGCGGCAGTGCCTGGGCCGCGAAGGTGCCGCAGCTGCCCGATCCGACAAAGGGACTGGCGTTGTCCGCTCTTTGCTGGATTCTGGCTCTGGTCTGCTGGTATGTACCATCGACCATGTTTGCCTCTGATCCGATGTTTTTCAATGGAGAATTTGCGTCTTCGGCGGCGGGGCTGACCTGGATATGCGTGTTGACGCTTTTGCCGGCGGCCCTGATTTCCCGCAGCCTGGGAACCGGTGCCCGTTTTGTCCTTTCCCTGCTTCTGGCCTGGCTGGCTCTGTCTGCGGCGGCGTATACCTTTGTGTTCACCAGGGACTATGGCGTTATCAACGGTTTTCAGCTCCAGTTTGAAGATCGGTTATATGACCCCTCCGACGTCCGTTTCGATTATGCTGTATTGGCCGGAACCGCGCTTGTGGTGCTGCTGGCCGCATGGCGGCGCCTGCTGCCCGCATTGCGGGGTCTGTTCCAGGCCGGGGCTGTGGCTACACTGGGCTTCAGCCTGTTCACACTGGGCACGGCTTCCGTCCCCCAGATGGAGCATAATACCGGAGAAACCGAACTGCCCGCCTATAACGGGGAGCTGTTCGGCCTGAGCCGGAACGGAACGAACGTCGTTGTCATCATGATGGACATGTTCTCCGGGGATCATTTGGGCCGCATGGTGCGGGAGCATCCCGAGCTGCGGGAACAGCTCGACGGCTTTGTCTGGTACCCCGACACCCTGGCCGTGGGCAACGGCACATCCTTCAGCCTGCCCGCCATGGTTTCTGGCGAAGAACTTGCCCCGGATCGAAACGATGCCGACGAAAGCGGAAGCGAAGCCCTGATTGAACGGATTCACAAGTCTTATGCCGCGTTCTTCGACAGCCTTGCGGCGCGGGGCTTTGCCGTGAGCATTGTCGATCACAACTGGCTGAAGCCGGATATGCTTCGGAAATATGTTCAGTCTTCCGTGCTGGCCCTGAACAAGCTCAGCCCTGCCTACCGCAACCGTTGGGAACAGGAGCACGGCGTTTCCGCGCGCGGAGCCGGTCTGCCCGGTCTGTTTCCCGCAGCGGTGGGGATGTTCAATATTGCCCCGTGGAGCCTGCGCAAGCACATTTACCGCAAGGGCAAATGGATGCACACCGTGTATGTGCTGGATATGGCCGTGGACAGTTATGCCATGCTCGATGGTCTGCCGCAGTGGGCCGGGACAACGCCCGAAGGAAATGTCTACAAGTTCCTCCTCAACGAATTGACGCACAACCCCTGGCGTATGGATGCGGAAACGTGCATGCCGACCTCCGATGACCCCTATCCGGCTACTCCCGGTTCCACCCAGAAGGTGGACGGCATCATTCCCGAGCACTATATCAGCGAAGTCTGCGGCATTCGCGCGCTGACGCGTTGGTTCGACTGGATGAAGGCTGAAGGTGTGTACGACAACACGCAGATTATCATTGCTTCCGACCATGACGAGCACGACAGCGCGAGCCTTGGCAAGGTGTTTGACGGGGAATATCCCGGCCGTGCCCATGCTCTTTTGCTGGTCAAGAACAGGAACTCGCGCGGGGCCATGCTGGAGAATTCCAGCCCCATGACCTCCGCCGACCTGCGCTTGCTGATCGAAAAGGAACTGGCCGGAGCGGATTGGACCGGCCCGGAACCCTGGACTGACCCTCAGCGCGTGCGCCGGCACGCGGTAGGGGCGTGGCAGAAGGGGCCTGATTCCGATACCGGGTATCATGTGAATGAGTTGTACAAGGTAACGGGAACCATGTTCAAACGTGAAAACTGGGAGAGGGTGAAATAATGCGGCTTCACTGCCTTTATGCGGCGCTGGTTCTGACGCTGGCCTTCGCCTCTCCGGCCCTTGCCTATCTGGACCCGGGTACGGGCAGCATGCTGGTTTCCGCCCTGGTGGGGATTGTGGCCACGCTCTTTTTCCTGCTCAAGGGCATTTACTACAAGGGTACGGGGTTTTTCTATTCCCTTGTCGGCCGGACAAAACACCGGGAGAGGGAGGGGATCGTTTTCTGGTCCGAAGGCCGCAGCTACTGGAACAGTTTTCGCCCGGTGATGGAAGCCCTGAGCGCGCGGGGAGAACGCTGCACCTATCTGAGTTCGGATGAAGGCGATCCCGGTCTGGCCTGTGGGTTGCCCGGCGTGACAACCCGTTTCATCGGTACGGGCAACAAGGCGTATTCCACCCTCAATATGCTGGAAGCCGATGTCTGCGCGCTCACCACGCCGGGGCTGGACGTGCTCCAGATCCGCCGTTCGCCGGGAGTGAGGCACTATACGCATATTGTGCACGCCGTCACCGATATGGCCATCTACAAGTTGTATTCCTTCGACTACTTTGACAGTATCCTGTGCAGCGGCCCGCACCAGGCGTGTTCCATCCGGGCGCTGGAGGAATTGCGCGGAACAGGGGCCAAGGACTTGCCCGAATGCGGCTGCCCGTATCTGGATGTCATGGCGGCCCGGCTGGAAGAATTGCGGAGCGCGGGTACGGCTGATGCTGAACGCAAGGGAAAGACACGCGTGCTGGTCGCGCCTACCTGGGGCAGAAACGGACTGCTGGCTCTTTACGGACTCAATTTGCTGGAACCTTTGGCCCGTTCCGGATACGAGCTTGTGATCCGGCCTCACCCCCAGAGCCGCATTGCCGAACCGGAATTGCTCCGGGAGCTGGCAGAAGGGCTTGCGGCCTTCCCCAATGCAACATGGGATGCCGCGCCGGACGGGTTGGCGGTTATGAAGGATGCGGATGTGCTGGTTTCCGATCTCTCGGGTATTGTGTTTGACTTCGCCTTTCTGCTGGAACGCCCGGTGCTGACGCTGGCGTTTGAGCCGGATTTGCGTGGTCTGGAAGGCAATGACCTGCCCTGGCCTGCCTGGGAACTGGAAGTGCTGGATATTGTGGGCCGTCGTATCTCGCTGGAGGATTTGCCCCGTTTGCCGGATATTGTGCGGGAAGTAAGGGAAGACCCTGAATTTCTGCCCCGCCTGCGCGCCCTGCGAGCGGAATCGGTCTGGAATTTCCGTCAGGCCGGGCCGGTGATCGCGGAAAAACTCGTCGCTCTGCGGGACGCGGCGAGGGAAAAATAGCCGGTACTCCATTAACCGCCAGAGGCGCGAGGGTTAGCGAGCTATGGAGGCCGAGGCGAAGGCCGCGCAGCGTTCCCGTTATCCGAGTCTTCGAGCAAAGCCATACGCTCCGCGCAACGCCATCAACACAATTCTACAACAGAGCCTTTAAATAGAGCCAAATAAAATCAGGGTATTAGGAGATATTTGCGGCGGCACGGAAAAGAAAAAAGTTAAATTTGCCGAAAATAGCTTGCCAAGCAGTATTATTTTTTG
>CAJTSU010000030.1:0-7063 GCA_910579055.1 uncultured Mailhella sp.
GCTGGCAGATACTTTCAATCACAAAACGCTCTAACGTTGAAAGCGCTCAATGCCGGAGAATGGGGAACACGCGGGAAAGCCCGGCGCGGTCTTGCCGCATTGACATGCCGGACAAATACGGTAACATACATCCAATATAGTATTTCCTTGGCTGGAGTTGCTGCTTGCGACGAGCCGGATTTGTCGCTCGGCAGCTTTACATAACGGATTTCCGTTGGAAATCCGTGAGGGAGCCGAACCTTTTCCGGGCCTGAGCGTAGCGAAGGCAATGGATTTTCGGCCCCGGCCGAACGGTATCTTCTGCAAGGAGTAGAGCATGAGTCTCTCACGCCGCGATTTCGTCAAACTTTGCACCGGCACGGTTGCGGGCTACGGGGTTTCCCGCATGTTTCATCCCGCTGTGCGCGAGGCACTGGCGGGCACCCTCACTGGCGAGCTTCCTCCCGTATTCTGGTTGCAGGGGCAGGGTTGCACGGGGTGTTCCGTGTCCATCCTCAACAGCATGCATCCGGCTATTGCCGAAGTGCTGCTCAAAATTATCAGCCTGGATTTTCAGCCCACGATTATGGCCGCTGAAGGCGCTCAATCCATTGACTTCATGCGCCAACGCGCGAAAGAAAATGACGGGAAGTTCTTCATTGTGGTGGAAGGGGCGGTGTCCGACCTTGAGGGCGGCCGCTACTGCGTCATCGGGGAAAGCGGACATGAAGAAATTACCATGTCCGCCATGCTGAAAGAGCTGGCTCCTCACGCCGCCGCCGTACTGGCCGTGGGCGCCTGCGCTGCATACGGCGGAGTATCTGCCGCACATGGATCGGTGACCGGGGCCATGGGCGTGCGCGCGTTCTTCGAGAAGACCGGCATCGCCACTCCGGTGGTCAATATTCCCGGTTGCCCGCCTCACCCCGACTGGATGGTGGGCACGCTGCTCGTGGCGCTTGACGCCGTGAAGCGCGACGGACTGGAAAAGGGCCTTGCCGCGGTTGTCAGCCTGCTGGATGAAAACGGCCGGCCCAAGCCGTTCTACGGCGCGAACACGCACGAAAACTGCCCGTATCTCTATCTTTACGATGAAGGCACGTTTTCGGAAAAAATGACCGACAAAAGCGGTTGCCGTTATGATCTCGGATGCAAGGGGCCCTTCGCCATGTGTGATTCGCCCATCCGTCGCTGGAACGGCCGGGTCAACTGGTGCGTGGAAAACGCCGTGTGCATCGGCTGTGTCCAGCCGGACTTCCCGGACGGGCAATCTCCCTTCTATGAGCCGCGTTAGAGTAATGTTACCGTGAGCTTGCCCAGCGGCCGTTTTTCATGGCCGCCCGCCGGTGCGGCGCACGCGCGAGTTATCTGCGCGTCGGGCCGGGGCCGGATACGCTTTGAATGGACGAAGTATAGTGAAAGTTAATCTGCTCTAGGAGCTGATATGTCCCAGACCATGACCATTGCCATCGATCCGGTTACTCGTATCGAAGGCCACCTTAAAGCGGAAGTGAAGGTGGAAGACGGAAAGGTGGTTGACGCCCATCTTACCGGCGGCATGTACCGCGGTTTTGAAACCATTATGAAAGGCCGCGACCCGCGCGACGCTTCCCAGATTACCCAGCGCATCTGCGGCGTCTGCCCCGTGTCGCATGCTCTGGCCGCCAGTATGGCGCTGGAAAACGCCGCCGGCGTCACCGCGCCGCATAACGGACGCATTGCCCGCAACCTCATGCAGGGCGCGAATTATCTTCAGTCTCATATCCTGAGCTTTTATCATCTGGCAGGGCAGGACTTCATCCAGGGCCCCGATGCGTCGCCCTTCATGCCCCGCTATGCCAATCCGGATTTGCGCCTTGACGCCGCCGCCAATGCGGTGGGCGTGGACGAATACCTTGAGGCCCTGAATGTGCGGCGCACCTGCCATGAAATGGTGGCGCTGCTTGGCGGGCGCATGCCGCATTTGCACGGCATTCTGGCCGGGGGCGCGGCCGCCATTCCTACCCGGGCCCAGATCAATGATTACACCGAGCGCTTGCGCGGCGTACGCAGGTTTGTGGAAGAAAAATATATTCCTCTTGTGTACCTGGTCGGCTCCAAGTACCGGGATCTGTGCGATGTCTCCAGGGGCTACGCCTCGGCGCTGTGCATGGGCGTATTCCCTGTGGATGACGAAGGGAAGGAATTCCTGTTCAAGGCGGGCGCGTACTACAACGGCGAAGATCATCCCTTCGACCCCATGAAGATCCGCGAATACATGAAGTATTCCTGGTTCGACGACGCCACCTCCGGCCATATCTTCTCCGACGAAGAAACCGTGGTGAACGTGAACAAGGCCGGAGCCTACAGTTTTTCCAAGGCGCCTCGCTACGACGGGCATGCCATGGAAGTCGGCCCGCATGCCCGCATGTGGGTAAACAATTCCGAGCTTTCCCCCATGGGCAAAAAACTCGCCAAGGAACTGCTTGGCGTGGATGCGCAGCATATCCGCGACCTCGGGGAAACTTTCGTGTTTTCCATTATCGGCCGTCATCTTGCCCGCGCGGAAGAAGCGTGGCATGTGGTGCAAATGATGGAAAAATGGCTCGGTGAAGTGACGATTGACGGGGAAACCTGTACTGAATTTGAAGTTCCGAAATCCGGCGAAGGCTTCGCGTTTACCGAAGCTCCGCGCGGCTGCCTGCTGCATTACATGAGGGTGCGCGATCACAAGGTGGACAATTATCAGATTCTGCCCGCCACGCTGTGGAACTGCTGCCCCCGCGATGATATGGGACAGCGCGGCCCTGTGGAGGAAGCCCTGATCGGCGTGCCTGTGCCGGATGCCTCAAGTCCTGTCAATGTCGGGCGCGTGATCCGCGCCTTTGACCCGTGACTGGGTTGTGCCGTGCACGTGCTGCACGCTGACGGAAGCAAGGTTGAGGAAGCTGCCCGGGTGGAGTTGCGTACCCTGTAACATGTTTGAAGACGGAGCGTTGCGCTCAGCCGCGCTCCGACGAAAAGCCGGCCGGATTCCATGGAGTCCGGCCTTTGCTTTATGAGAAACCTTATATGTCTAGGGCATACGATCCGGTCATGCATATTGCCGAATATATGCTGAATGGCATCATGGTTCGCCGTTTCGGTTGTGCCCGCCGCTTTTCCACACATGAGGGGGAAAAGACGGCGTTCCGCGGGGGCGCTTGCGGGCGGCCCCCGAGTGACGCCGGCTGTACGGCATTCTGTGGTTGAAAATATCAGCCGCTCGTGCCGGGGGAAAGTTGCATGCCTCTCCCCTCAAGCATCAGCCGCATCTGTTGGCAAGTGGTATGAAAATAGTTCTTGCAATCCCGTAGGTTAGGCGCTAACTCCAGCAAACGCACAGATTTTTCGCGCGAGTATTCTGTCTGGGAAAGCATCCCCGCAGGATGCGGTTGCTGTTGCCTTGAGCATCCGGTTCGAGGCAGAGTGGAAGGAGAATGTATGAGCATACGGAGTAAAATTCTGGCGTCTATCGCTTTTTCGGTATTCGTGGCAGCGGCGTGTGCGGCGGGCATTGTCTATCAGCAGAGCCAGAAGGACGCCTTGGAAGATTTCGGTTTCTCATCGCGCGAGCAGCTTCGCCTGGCCGGCGACTACATGGCCCTGCTGATGCGCGATGCGCGGGGTATCACTCGGGCACTGTCTGAAATGTCCATTATGCAGGAAGCTGAAGGGCATCTGACGCGGTATATGGATAGGGCGGAGCCTTTCAGTACTGATGTCAATACGCTTTCCGATTACGAAAAGAGCATTTGCGCCATATTTTCTTCTTATATTAGGGCGTTTCCCGCCTATGCGATCATCTACATGGGAACTGCGGACGGCGGTTTTGTGGAAATGCCCGATCTGCGGATGACGCCGCATTTCGATTCGCGCCAGCGCCCCTGGTATCAAGCCGCCATGGCGAGTCCGGACAAGACGGTGATGACCGAGCCCTATTTTTCCGATACCGGAGATTTGGTCTATACCCTTGCGCACACCGTGCGTAACGGAGAAAAGCGGATCATCGGCGTGATCGGCATTGACATCACGCTCAAGGGGCTGACCGATTATCTTGCCGCAATCCCCGTGGGGGAGGGCGGACAGGTGGTGCTGACAGATGAGCGCGGGACGGTGTTGTACAACCTGATCGATTCTTCCATAAATCTGAAGAATGTGACGGAATTGAACATACCTGAACTGCGCCGCATGTATGACATGGGAGACGGTATCTCCGAGGTGAGCATACGGGGCGAGGCCTACGCTGCGGCCTCCCACATAACTCCGGACGGCTGGCATCTGATGACATTCATGCCGCGCGCGGTACTCATGCGTCAGGTCATGGACATGCTGAAACTCATGGTTCTTGCCGGAGCCGGACTGGTTGCCGTGCTGGCGCTGTTCGGCCTGCTGCTGTCGCGCGGCATCGCCGTGCCCATTAATGTTCTGGTGGATGCCGCGCAGGGTGTGGCCCAGGGAAATTTTGACGCCGTGCCGCGTGACCGCGTATTTGGCGGTGAGCTGAAGCGGTTGCACGTCAGCATGGTCAGCATGGTGGATCAGCTGCGTGAACTTCTTAAAACGTCACAGGACAAGACGCGGGAGGCGGAAGCTGCCCTGGAGCAGGGCAGGAAGGCCCTGACCGAGGCGGAGGACGCCAAGCGCCGGGCGGAGAACGCGCGGAGGGAGGGCGTAGCCCATACGGCCGAGCGGCTTGACGGTATCGTGCTCAGGCTCGGAGATGCCGGGCGGCAGTTGAGCGAGCAGGCCGGGGTGATCAATTCCTCAGTTGAAAATCAGCTCCAGCGTACCCGGGATACCGCGAGCGCCATGAATCAGATGAATGAGGCCGTGGCCGATGTGGCGCGCAATGCTTCCGATGCAGCACATGTGGCTGAACAGGCCAAGGAGGAAACCCAGGCGGGCAAGCGCAGCGTGGATGATGTAATGAGCGGCATTTCCGAAGTGGAGCACTGCTCCGACGAGATAAGCGCGAGTATGGCCGGGCTGGTCAGGCAGGTGGATGATATCGGGCAGGTGATGAATGTCATCAATGATATTGCGGATCAGACCAATCTGCTGGCGCTGAATGCCGCCATTGAGGCCGCGCGGGCCGGGGAAGCCGGCAGGGGCTTTGCCGTGGTGGCCGATGAAGTGCGCAAACTGGCGGAAAAGACCATGCAGGCCACCAAGAGCGTGGGACAGGCCATTCAGGATATTCAGCGCGGCGCGGCCGAGAGCGACCGGCTTATCGGCAAATCCGTGGAGTATGTGCGCGCCTCCACCGAGCTGGCGGGCAAGGCCGGAGAAGCTCTGCAGCGCATCGAGCAGATGGTGCTGACCACGGCGGATCAGGTGCGCGCCATAGCTGCGGCCAGTGAGGAACAGTCCGCCACGGCGGAGGAAGTGAACCGTCACACCGGGGATGTGAGCCGTATAGCGGAAGAGGTCGCCCATGCTATGGAAGTGGCCACGGCCAGCATGGGCAATCTGAGTTCCCAGGTGGATGCCCTCCAGAGGGTCATGGCCGAGCTGCGCGAGGACGGAAGGGCATAATGGCGCACGCTCTTTGATGAAGGTCCGGGCGTGGTGCGCAGACACCATGCGCGGCATGCCGCCTTGCGTGAACATATTGCGGGGCGGCATGTTGTTTTTGCGGGGCGTTGGAGCGTTTTGTCATTGAACATATCTGCCGGCCAGGGCCCTGTGTTCCGGCACGCAGGTTTCACGCCTCCATCGGAGCTTGACGCCGCAAGTGAATTGCGGCGACGCCGGAGAAGAGGGGGCGCCGCGGCTTCAGTCTCGCCCTGCCCGACTGACAGGGCATTTCAATGGCGAAATGCCTCAATCGTCGTCGGGCAGTTCGTCATGCGCGACCTTTTTCAGCCCGTCCAGATCGCTGATGACTATTTCATAGCGCGACATCCGGATCAGGATGTCATCTTCCTTCAGTTTTCTGATGGCGCGCGCCACGGTTGTTCTGTGTACGCCGAGAATATCCGCGATATCCTGCTGACTGTAGGCGATATTAAAGGTCAGTTTTTTTCCGTGTTCGCAGTAAAGCCGAAGGATGAATCTGGAAACATTGACGATATCCGTATCCGCCCGCAGGCTGGTCAGGGCATGGAGGTTGTCGCCCTGCATCAGCGCGGGGGCGGAGCTGTCGGCTTCAGCCCCAGACTGCGCGTATGCACTGTGCCGCTCCGATGAAAAGACAGAGAATGCCGATGGCTTTTTTCAGGATATGCGCGGGGATGTGCGGCGCGAGACGGTTGCCCGCAACCACCCCCAGCGCAATGGGAACGGCCACCGGGAGCAGAAGGGAAAAGTCGATATGCCCGCGCAGCAGATTTCCCGCCGACCCTGCCACGGAGGTGGCAATCTGAAAAGGCATGCCCGTGACCACGGCGGGAAAGGCGGGCATGCCCAGGGCAATCAGCAGGGGGATGGACAGCACGGGGCCGCCCGCGCCGGTAAGGCCCGCCGCCAGCCCTGCTCCCGCGCCCACGGCGGCAATGATGAGGGAACGGCGTGGCGAGGCGCTTATATTGCTGCCGGAGAATGCCCTCCATGTATGCAGCGCGCTGACGCCCGCCAGAATGATGATGCAGCCCAGCAGAAAGAGCAGCGCAGAGGCGGGAAAGCAGGCATTGAGCCAGGCTCCGGCAAAGGTGAAGGGCAGGCCGCCGAGGCAGAGAGGCATCCAGTTTTTCCGCTCCAGAACGCCCATGGCGCGGAAGTTGAGCGTACCGATGACGCCGGTAAGCAGAAAGGATGCCAGCGCCGTGGCCATGGCCGCATGCGGAGGCGCTTTTGCGAGAAGGATAATGGCCGGGATGGCAAGAATGCCTCCCATGCCGGTAAGTCCGACAATGACGCCGATGACTATGGAAAGCAGAAAAAGCAGCAGCATGAAAGACTCCGTGGACGGAATACCGTGTTGCCCCGATGGAAGCGGCATACCGGCGGCATATTCTGTCAGGATGTTTCAGTTTTTCCGGACGAGGATCACGAGGGCGATGCCCGCCAGAATGAGGCCCGACGATACGGCGATGCGCGGCGTCACGGCCTCTCCGAGCAGCGG
>CAJTSU010000030.1:7077-28090 GCA_910579055.1 uncultured Mailhella sp.
CCGTAATCAGCGGCACGCTGAGCTGAACCGCCGCCGCTCCGGCATAGGTGTAGCGCGGCATTACCGCATACCAGACCGCATAGCCCAGAGCCGAGGCCAGGCCTCCCGCAGCCAGGGCCAGCATGACGCCCGTGGGGGTCAGGCTGGCCGGGAATTCCCCCGAAGCCGGCGCATCCGCAGCGAAAATACAGAGCTGCACGGCGAATACCACGGGCACGCCGCGCAGAAAATTGCCCGCCGTATCCCGAAGGGGATGTGCCGAATTTTTTCCGAGAATGGAGTACATGCCCCAGGATGCTCCGGAAAGGAACATCAGCGCGGCGCCGGAAGGCGACGGAGCGGAAAGGCCGGGCATGAGCAGAAAGAACAGCCCGGCCAGCGCCAGGAGCAGCCCGGCTCCGAGCCGGAGCGTGAACGCTTCTCCGTGTGCGAGCCCCCAGGCGACCATGATGCCGGGCACGGCCGCGGCGATGATCAGCGTGCCCACGGCGGCGGGCAGCTTTTGATAGGCCAGGGAAAAGAAAACCATGTAGGCCGCCAGGGCCAGAGCGGAAATCCAGCTCCCCCCATGCGGAGCCGGATCGCGCCGTGCGCGGGTAATCAGCCACAGCGCGGCCGCGCCGGAACTCATTCTGAGGCAGGCGTAGGACAGGGGAGGCATGCCTTCCTCCAGCAGTGCCATGCGGTTGAGCAGGGAATTCCCGGCGAAAAGCGTCATGGCGAAGAGCGTGGCCCACAGAACAGGGGCGGTGATTCCGGATACGCGCATGGCGTACCTCCCTTCGGGGACAAAAGACATTCAGCGTACATGCAGAGGAAGGCGTGCCCGGTTTTTCGTTCGGAAGAGCCGTCACCGGAATACAGGACAGCCGTTCAGACGGGTGCCTGGCATGTGCGGAAAAAGCTCCGCGCCGGAGAGGGCGGAGAACCTTTCAGGGCGTGTTGCGGAGCGCTAGGAATCCCGTTTTCGGATTTTGCGGAAAACAGTACTGCGATTGAGCATGAACAGCTTGGAAACCTTGGGAACGGAGCCGTGGTATTTTATGGCCCGGATCAGGAAATCCCGTTCAACGTCCGCCATGATTTCGCGCAGTGGTCTGCCGCCGTTGAAGTCCTCATTGGCAAAGGGCAGGGAGGCTTCTTCCCCCGAAATGGACGAGGGCAGATCGCGCGGGGATATCTGCGTACCCTTGGCGGTAATGACCAGAGTATGCACGACGTTCTGCAGTTCACGCACGTTGCCCGGCCAGCTGTAGCGTTCCAGGCTGTCCAGGGCGGAAGGCATGAAGGTCAGCCGCTTGTGATATCTGGCGCAGTAGCGTTCCAGGAAGGCCATGGCCATGGGGCGGATGGCGTCGGCCCGTTCCCGCAGGGGAGGAACAACCACGCTTGCGACATTGAGGCGGTAAAAGAGGTCACGCCGGAAGGTGCCCTTTTCCGCGCATTCGGCCAGATCCCGGTTGGTGGCGGCGATGACGCGCACGTCCGTGCGGCAGGTCTTTGTTCCGCCCACACGGACAAATTCTCCATCCTGGAGGACACGCAGCAGCCGGGTCTGCATGGGCATGGACAGTTCGCCCACTTCGTCAAGGAACACCGTGCCGCCCTTGGCCTGTTCAAAGTAGCCCGCCTTGCCCTTCTGCGAGGCTCCGGTAAAGGAGCCTGGTTCATAGCCGAACATTTCCGCTTCAATGAGCGATTCGGAAATGCCGCCGCAGTCAATCTTGAGAAAGGGGCCGTCTTTGCGGGGGCTGATGCTGTGTACATGACGGGCGAACACATCCTTGCCCACGCCTGTTTCCCCCAGCAGCAGAAGCGTGGCGTCCGTCGCGGCCACCTGGCAGATGAAGCGCATGACCCCGTGCATGGCCGAGCTTTCGATGATGGGCTGGGCGGAACGCTGCTGTTCCTCCTCAATCTGCGTGTAGCTGGCCTGGATCTGCCGGATCTGGCGGTGCTGTTCGTCGAGCTTGTCGCGCATGGCGTCAAGCATGGTGATATCGCGCGCAAAGGTGCATACCAGGCTGATACTGCCGTTTTTGTCAAAAACGGGAATACCGCTCAGCATGAGCTTTTTGCCGTTGTGCAGGGTTTGCACGCGGGAAACCGGTTTGCCTTCGCGCACGATTTCCGGGTTCAGAATCAGATCAAAGCCGCCCTCGGCGACAATGTCGCGCACCTGTCTGCCGCGCAGCTCCCCGAGCGTAAATCCGGTGAGCTGTTCATAAATGCGATTCACAAACAGGGTAGTGCCGTCCACATCGGAGATAAACACGCCATCGGGCATGGCGTTCAGGATATCTTCCATCTGGGCGGAAATGATATTGCGTTCCGACTTTGGCATGGGAGATGACTATTGTTTTAAATTGCGGACTTTGCAAGGCCGTATCCGGAGGCTACTGCGCTTTTTCAAAACGATCGCCGAGTATGCCTGCGGCGGTATCCTGCAGCCGGGCGAAATGTTCCGGATCAAGCTGCGCGTCGCCCATGGGCGGGGTTCGATCGAGAAAGACATATTTCTGCGTTCCCAGCCGATGGTAAGGGAGCAGTTCATACCGCACATGCCCTCCGAAGGGTTTCAGAAACTCGGCAATATCGCGCACGGCCTCCGGCGAGTCATTAAAGCCCGGCACGACGGGCGTGCGCGCCAGTATGACGCGGCTGTCATCCAGAGCGGCAAGCCGGGCGAAGTTTTCAAGAATGCGTTCGTTGGGCCGGGAGGTCTGTGCCCTGTGCGTATCGGAATCCATGTGCTTGATGTCGAAAAGCACATAGGAAAGCAGGGGGGAGGCTTCTTCCAGCGTTTCCCAGGGGACGAGTCCGCAGGTTTCCACCGCGGCGCGCAGGCGGCGGCGCTTGGCCTCGCGCAGCAGCGCAAGGGCGAAATCGTGGTGAAACAGTGGTTCTCCGCCGGAAATGGTCAGGCCGCCCCTGGAACGGGCATAGAAAAACGCGTCCTGTTCCACCTTTGCCAGCACTTCATCCACGCTCTGTTCGGTGCCGTACACCAGCAGGCCCTGAGCGGGACAGGCCTGTGCGCAGGGGAAATCGCAGCCTTCGCATTTCGAGCGATCAACGGTCGCGCGGTTTTCCGGCGAGGGCACGATAGCGCCGCGCGGGCAGGCCTCAATGCAGTGACGGCATTTGTCCAGACCAAGGCAGCGTCCGGTGTTGACCGCAAGCTCCGGCCCGGAGTTCTGGGATTCCGGATTGCTGCACCAGCGGCAGCGCAGCGGACAGCCCTTGCTGAACACGATGGTGCGGATGCCGGGGCCGTCATGTACGGAATATTTCTGGATATTGAAAATGACGCCCCGCGTCTTTTTGTCTTCAAACATGCCCATGGTGTTTCCCCCGGAGCTGGAGCATTTGAATTCTCTGTTGTAGAATACGGTTCTACAATAGAGCCCATCTGAACTCTCTGTTAACGTGTGTGGCTGCAATACCGCAATTAACCTGCGGAGCAGCGCGCTGCGCTCGCGTCTCCGGCGGTTAAAGGAGCATGCTTCTCTTTATCAACCGTAAACTTGAACAGAACCTCTCGAAAATGCCCTGGAGAGGGAGGGAAGAGCCTTTCAGAAGGCTCTTCCCGGTTGATACGCGCAATTACATGGCTTCGTGATCGGTACGCGCTATGAGGTCGTTCTGCAGGTCAGGGCTGAGATCGACGAAATAGGCGCTGTAACCGGCGATGCGGACAATGAGATTACGGTACTTCTGCGGGTCGTGCTGGGCGGCTATGAGGGTTTCCCTGTTCAGCACGTTGAACTGCACATGCCACAGCTTCAGGTCGCAGAAGGTACGGATGAAGTCCACCAGCTTTTCCGTGCCCTGATCGCCCTGTACGCTTTTGGGGGTGAACTTGATGTTCACCAGACGGGCGGCGCGGGCGCGCATGCCCATGTTCTTGGTGGCCGCGTTGGAAAGCAGCACGGCGGTGGGGCCGTGAACATCCGCGCCGTGCGAGGCGGAAGAGCCGTCGGACAGCGGGAACCATTCGGCGCGGCCGTTGGGCGTGGCGGAAACCACCTTGCCGAAGGGCACATGCGAGGTAAAGGGCACATAGCGCACGTCGTTGTTGATGCCCAGATCCTTGCTGTACTTTGCCGCGTATTCCACGGAGATGCGATCCAGCTCCTTGCCGATGGCGTCGGCGTAGGGATCGTTGTTGCCGTAGCAGGGCGCGGATCTCAGCAGGGCGCGCACATCCTCGTAGCCTTCAAAATCGGCGTCAATGGCGGCCAGCACCTGATCCATGGTCAGGCGCTTTTCCTCATACACGAACTTCTTGATGGCGGAGAGCGAATCCACCACCGTGCCCAGCCCCATGAATTCAAAGTAGCCCAGATCCACGCCTTCGGGGATGTGCGGCTGGTGCAGATCGAGGCAGTGCTTCATGCACAGATCGTGCAGGGCGGAGCCCATGGGCTGGGCAAAGTGCCGGGCACGAATCTGGATGATCAGATACTGCTGGATGAACGCGGTACGCAGGAACAGCATATGCTGCTGCCTGTACGCGTCCCAGAACTGTTCCCAGGTTTCAAACCCGCGGGGATCGCCCGTTTCCACGCCCAGCGCCCGGTCGCCGTACTTTTTCATGCGGCCGTTGCGCAGTGTCATTTCCACGGCGGCGGCAAAGTTGATGTACGCGCCGCCGGAGGTATAGGTGTCGCGGTTGGGCATGCGCGCTTCGGCGCAGCCGGAAACGGCGTAATCAAGCGCCTCTTCAAAGGTTGCGCCCTTGGAGACATAGAGGGGGATGATTTCCTCGTCGTTGAGCAGTTTGGGGAAGCCCGCGCCGTCCTTGATGGTTTCCGCCACGTCCCAGAGGTAGCTTTCCGGCGCGCGGGAATGGATGCGCGCGGCGAGATCGGGGTAGTGCAGCGGAAACTCGCGCTTGGATTTCAGAATGAGGTGGGTCAGTTCATTGGTGGCGTCGCAGCCTTCCGGCGTCTGCCCGCCCACGGTCACGGCCTCCCAGTGAGCGTAACCTTCGTTGAAGGCGCCGCCGGTGGGGGAAATGTACATGTCGATGAACTCGGCCATGCCCACCCACATGCATTCCAGAAGTTCCATGGCCTTTTCCTCGGTAATCTTCCCCTCTTCAATATCCTTGATATAGTAGGGGTAGAAATACTGGTCCATGCGGCCGTTGGAAATGGTGGTGCCGGTCTTCTGTTCCATACGGCTGAACATCTGCACGAACCACTGGCTTTGCACGGCCTCGTAAAAGTCACGGGCGGGTTCGGCGGGGACGCGTTCGGCATTCTCCGCCATGCGCAGCAGTTCCGCCTTGCGTTCGGGGTTCTGTTCCTTCGCGGCCATTTCGCGGGCCAGGGCCGCATGACGGCGCGCCCACAGGACAATGGCGTCGCTCACAATGACAACGGCTTCCAGAAACGGCTTCTTTTCGCACATGTCCTTGGGGCTCAAGGGATCAAGCGCGGCCAGCTTTTCCTGCGCCTCGCGCTTGATGTCGTTGAAGCCGCGCCGGAGCACCTTGGCATAGTCATGAACCCACTGGATGGACGAGCGGAAGGAAGAGGTTTCATTAACAATGAAACGGGAGATAAGACCTTCAGGATCGTCGTAGGTCAGCTTGTGTACTTCCGGCGGCAGAGAGGCGTTGAGATCTTCATGGTACGTCTTGCCTTTCCAGTAGGGGGCGATTTCCTCCACCACGCGCCTGGCGTCGCCTTCCGTGATGTACGCCGGGGATTGCTGGCGGGTGGGCAGATCGCGTACGGCGATATCCAGAAAGTCCCCGTCCAGTTCGGGATACAGAATGCCGTAGCGGCCGTCGCAGCCCGCGCGGCCGAGCAGGAGCTGATCTTCCTGCACGCACACGGAGATGTTTTTCGCAATGTGCATCAGGGCTTTGGCCCAGCGCAGAGTAAGATGCTCGCCTTCCGTCTGCCGCATGGATTCGGTGAAATACAGTGCGCGCTCGATGTCGATGCGCGGCTTCTGTCCGTCAAACCGTTCCAGCAGGCGGAACACGCGGGGATGAGTTTTGCGGAAATGGTTTTCCTTGCCCTGAATCTTTTCCTGCAGGCGTTCTTCCTGTGGGGAGAGGCAGGGGCATGCGCTGGAGATTGCGTTCATGATCCGACTCCATATTGTTTGCAGTGTTGCGTGGATGAGTAGCTTCACGTTTTGCGACGGAAGTGCGCTCTCTCTTGCATGAGTCATGCCGATTCAGGTAATATGGTGAATTAAATAGGATTTTAGGATGCTTTCCCAGTTGCCGACGGCTCTGTGGGGAGCAGCGAAAGGAAGGGGAGGCGCATTTATGCGACACATTGAGGGGAAAACAGCATTTTATCAGATGCCGAGTTGCAATTTTGCGACTTAAAAGGCTGATTTTTACGACAGGGAAGCAAATTCAAAAATAATAACGTATGATACTACAGAATTATACAAAAAATAAGAGTTTTTCCGATTAGTCGCTGTTTTGAGATGTAGTCGCAAAAATGCGACCATTTCGGGCACCAGAAAAAACTTGTTTGTCTTTTATTTATTGAAATATAAGGATTTTTATATTTTTTTCAAAACGGAACATGGTTGGCATTATTTGTGCAAGAAGGCGCATATATTTCGGCGGCGCAGTCGGAATGCCTTCGCGCTTGGCGAAAGGGAGAGCGACTCCCTTGGCGCGCGGGCTTCCCGCGCCCGGGCGCTGCCCGCATGGCCGGCACGTTCAAAACAGGAGACAGGATCATGAAAAACAGCGTTGCATTCCTTGCCGCCTCTGCCGCCTTGTGCGGCGTTGCCTTCACAAGCCCCGCCCTTGCGGAACGGCCGCTTACCCTGCGCCTTGGTCATCCCATGGCTCCGGGCAATAATGTGACCGTGGGCTATGAGAAGTTCAAGCAGCTTGTGGAAGAGAAAAGCGGCAGAAAAATCAGGATACAGATATTCCCCAATACCCAGTTGGGAAGCGACCGCGTGACCACGGAAGCGGCGCAGGCGGGAACGCTTGACATGTCCAGCTCTTCCACGCCGAACCTGGCTTCTTTTTCGCCCGCCTACATGGTGTTTGATTTGCCCTATGTCACCCGTCCCGAGAACCAGCAGAAGCTGTACGCGGCGCTGGATGAAGGGCCTCTTCGGGACGCGCTGGACAAGGTTGCGGAAAGCATCGGCCTCAAGGCCATCATGTACAGCGAGTTCGGCTATCGTCATTTCGTCACGTCGAAAAAGCCCGTGCATGCGGTGCGCGATCTCATGAATCTCAAGGTGCGCACCACTGACTCCCCGGTGGAAGTTGCCGTGGCCACCGAGCTGGGCATGAACCCCGCGCCCATCGCCTGGGGCGAGACGTATACCGCTCTTCAGCAGGGCACAGTTGACGCCGAGGGCAATACCTTCTCTCTGCTCAATGACGCCAAGCATACGGAAGTGCTGAAACACGCCATCAAGTCCGCCCACAATTACTCCATGCATATCCTGCTGATGAACAAGGCCAAATGGGATTCCCTCACTCCCGAGCAGCAGGGCATCATTACTGAAGCGGCTCGTGAGGCGCTGGCCTGGCAGCGTGCGGAAAGCGTGAAGCTTGAAGCGGCGGCCGAACAGGCGTTCAAGGATCGCGGCATTGAAATCGTTACACCCACGCCTGAGCAGATGGACGAATTCAAGACCAAAACACAGCCGGCGTTTGACAAGTTCGCCGCAGAGATTCCCGCGGATCTGCTCAAACTCCTTCAGGATACGCAGAAGTAGCTTCCGGGCGAAAGACGGGGAGGCCGGGCCATGTCCGGCCTTCCGGGGCTGCTGTCAAGGTCGGCAGCCCCGAAAATTGCGAGCGGGCCGCGGCTTGGCCGCGCCGTAAAGCGAGCGATTTTCGTGCCTTTCCGTCAGGCCGCTTTGCGGCCTGGACGGCGCAAACTCCGCGAAGCGGGGTTTGTCATCGGTCTGAGGATGCCTAACGTGAGTCCGGCATCCGGTAAGGATTTCTGTGATACCTTTGAAGGAGGATGTTCATGGCAAACGGACAGAGCGCTTCCGGCCCGCTGTATTGGCTCAACGAAAATTTCGAAAAGATTTTTCTGGTGGCGGGCCTGCTTTCCATCATTTTGTTCATTACCTGGCAGGTCATCTACCGCTATATCATCACACTTTTTATCGAGCGGGCGGGAGCCGCCGTATGGACGGAAGAACTCTCCCGCTACATTTTTATCTGGATTTCCTATCTTGCGCTGTGCGTCGCTATCCGCAAGCGTTCGTCCATTCGCGTGGACATGCTGTATGAAACGTTCTCTCCCCGTTTGCAGAGGATCAGCTGGATTGTGGTGGAAACCCTGTTTCTCGGCCTGACCCTGGTCATCGCCTGGTACGGCCGGGGGCAGATCGAGCGCCTGCTGACCTTCCCGCAGTATACCACCGCGCTGCGCATTCCCTTCCTTGTTCCTTATCTGGTTCTGCCTCTGGGGTTCGGGCTCATGAGCCTGCGCCTTGTGCAGAATATCGCGGCCCAGTGCCGGGTCTGCGGCATATATGATTCACTGGCGGGTTTGGCGGCCGCGGCGCTTATTGCCTCCCCCTGCATCTTTATCAAGCTGACAAACGGATACCTCGATCCTCTGCCCTGCCTTTTCGGGTATTTTGTCCTGCTCTGCGCCATCGGCGTGCCCGTGGCCATAAGTCTGGGGCTGGCTACCCTGGCCACCATTCTCTGCGCCGATACCCTGCCCATTGAATACATGGCGCAGGTAAGCTTTACTTCCATCGACAGCTTTCCGATCATGGCCATTCCCTTTTTCATCGCCGCCGGAGTGTTCATGGGCGCGGGCGGGCTTTCCCGCCGTCTGCTGGCCCTGGCTGACGAAATTGTGGGCGGCACTTACGGGGGCATGGGGCTGACGGCCATTGTCACCTGCATGTTTTTCGGGGCCATCAGCGGTTCCGGCCCCGCCACCGTGGCCGCCATCGGCGCGCTGACCATTCCGGCCATGGTTGAACGCGGCTATGATCGCTTTTTCTCCGCCGCGCTTGTGGCCGCCGCCGGGTGTGTGGGGGTGATGATTCCGCCTTCCAATCCCTTTGTCGTTTACGGCGTGTCCTCTCAGGTTTCCATCGGCGACCTGTTCATGAGCGGCATTGTGCCGGGCGTCATAACCGGCCTGGTGCTCATGGGGTATTGCTGGTGGTATTCCCGCCGCCGCGGCTGGCGAGGCGAGGTGAAGGAACGCACCCTGCGCAGTCTGAGCGCCGCCGTATGGGAGGCCAAGTGGGCGCTCATGGTGCCGGTGATCGTGCTGGGCGGCATTTACGGCGGCATCATGACTCCCACGGAGGCCGCGGCCATTGCCGCCTTCTACGGGCTTGTGGTCGGTCTGCTGCTCTACCGGGAGATGAATCTGCGGCAAATGGTCGATGCCTGCGTGGAATCGTGTGAAACGTCCTCGGTTATTATCGTGCTCATGGCCATGGCCACCCTGTTCGGGAACATCATGACCATCGAGGACGTGCCGGGCACGGTGGCCCGCGCCATTCTGGGGCTGACGGAAAACAAGATCCTCATTCTGCTGCTGATCAACATTCTGCTGCTCTTTGTCGGCACCTTCATGGAAGCCCTGGCCGCCATCGTCATCCTCACGCCCATCCTGCTGCCCGTGGTGACCGGTGTGGGCGTTTCACCGCTGCACTTCGGCGTGATCATCGTGGTCAACCTTGCCATCGGCTTCATCACTCCACCTGTGGGTGTCAACCTCTTTGTGGCCAGCGGCGTGGCCAACGCCCGCATCGAGAGCATCGCCCGCCAGTGCCTGCCCATGCTGGCCCTGATGCTCGTTGTGCTGCTGCTCTGCACCTACTTCCCCGCCATTCCTCTTTTCCTGGTGCAATAACGCTCCGATTCATTTCAGAGGCCCTGTTCAGGAATAGTGCTGAACATTTTCTTGCGCCCCGCGCAACGCTGCCAGCCCGGTTCTATGACAGAGCCATAAAAAAAGGATATGCTCCATGAATATCATTGACTTCCGGTTCCGGCCCAACACGCCGGAGATCATAGACGGCATCAGAAACAGCAACATGTTCCGGGCCGCCTGCAAGGCTATCGGTTTTGACGCCCGGCAGCCACAGCCTCTGGATGAGATTGTGGAAGAGCTCGACCGTCTGGGCGTTGAACTTGGCGTCATCACCGGGCGCGACAGCGAAACGACCTATGGTTCTCCCTCCAACAACGGGAGCGTGCTTTCCTTCTGCCGTGCGTATCCGAACAAGTTTGTGGGCTTCTGGGGGATTGATCCGCACAAGGGCATGGCCGCCGTGCGGGAAATTGTCCGGGCCGTGGAGGAGCTGGGCATGAAAGGCGTTGCCCTCGACCCGTACCTGGCCCATATTCCCGCCAGTGAAGCCCGTTTCTACCCGATATACGCCAAGTGCGCGGAACTGGGCGTGCCGGTGTTCATCACCATGGCCCCCCCGCCGCAGGTGCCGGGCGCAATTCTTGAGTATGCCGATCCGCGCGACGTGGATCGCGTGGCCCGGGACTTCCCCGAACTGACGCTGATCATGAGCCACGGCGCGTACCCCTATGTCAACGAATGCCTGTTCGTCTGTCAGCGCAACGCCAACGTGTATATGGATTTTTCAGAATACGAGCGCGCGCCCATGGCCGATGTTTTCGTCCAGGGCATGAGCGGCCCCGTTGCCGACAAGGTGCTGTTCGCCAGTGCTCATCCTTTCATTGAGCTGAAGGATGCGCTGGACGCCTATGCCCGTTTTGAACTCAGCGAAGAGGTTCGGCGCAAGGTCATGTATGAAAACGCCCGGCGTGTGCTGGGCCTGAGCTGAAGCGCAAAAGAGCCGGAACACGAAAAAGCCCTTCCCCTCCGTACGGAGGGGAAGGGCTTTTTCGCAGGCCGTGCGTTACGGTTTGATGTACGCGAAACCTTCGCGTTGCAGGCGCACCAGTTCCACCACTCCTGCGGGAACAACGGAAGCGCAGGCCCACAGCTGTTCGCGGTCGATGCCGAACTTGTTCAGCGCATTGTTGCAGAGCATGATTTCCAGGCCCTGTTCCGCGAGTTTTTCGCCCTGTTCCGCCAGATCCCGGTCTGAACGGGTGAAGAGCTTGACTGCCGGGCCGTTGGCCACAAGGGCCATGCGAAAACTTTCATCGGGCAGAGCGGCTTTGTAGTTGGCGGCGTTGCTGAAGGCGAGCGCGAGGGTTTGGGGGGTGTCGCTGTCCACATGGAGCACCAGATTCCAGTTCATCAAAAACTCCTTTATTGGGGTTGGCTCTGTTCCAGAGCATCCCTGAAAAAGTATGCACCATCGGTCTGGACATTGCCAAGAACAAATTTGCGGGGGCCAGGCCGGAGCCGGTAACGAGCCTACAGCCCGTACCGCCGGAGTTTTTTATACAGGGTGGCCCGGCACATTCCCATGTCTTCGGCAACACGCGACTTGTTGCCCCGGTATTTCTGCATCAGTTCCCACAACCTGTCGCGTTCCCAGGTTTCAAAGCTTGTGATTTTCGGAAAGTCGGCGTCCTTCTCAAGAGGGGATTTTTCTTTGGCGGATGCCGAGAGTTCGCGGGGCAGATCCCATACCTGGAGGATATTGTTTTTGGCCATATTGACGCCGAATTCGATGGCATTGCGTAATTGCCGTATGTTTCCGGGCCATTCCGCGCGGATCAGAAGATCCATGAGTTCAGCGGAGCAGCTGGTCACATGCCTGTGCAGCGATGAACTGAAGTGCCGCAGAAAGGAATCGACAAGAAGAGGAATATCCTCCCTGCGTGAGCGCAGAGGAGGGAGCTCCAGCGAAATAACATTGAGGCGATAGTACAGGTCGAGCCGGAACGTGTTCTCCTTTACCATGGCCGGCAGATTTTTGTTTGTGGCGGCGATGATGCGCACATCCACAGGGATCGAGGTATTCAATCCCAGCCGTGTGACGGCGCGTTCCTCCAGCACGCGTAAAAGGATGGCCTGGATATCGAGCGGCAGTTCGGCCACTTCATCCAGAAAAAGCGTACCCTTGTTGGCGAATTCAAATTTGCCCATGGCCCCGCCCTTGCGCGCTCCCGTGAAGGCTCCGTCCCCATATCCGAACAGTTCGCTTCCGATCAGATCCTTGGGGAACGCGCTGCAATTGACGGCGACAAAGGCATGTCCCTGACGGGAACTTTCATTGTGTATGGCCTGGGCGAATACTTCCTTGCCTGTGCCGCTTTCTCCGGTCAGGATGATGGAGCTGTTGCTGTTCGCTATGCTCCTGGCCATTTCCTTTACTTCCCGAAATGATTCTGAATTGCCGATGAGTCCGTCAAAGGTATAGCCTTCCCTCCGCCTTCCCTTGAGAGATCCGGAAGCGTTTTTTTCCCCCATGCGTTTGTCACAGGTAAAGGAGAAAATCGCGCCGTTCACGATATCGTTCTGCTTCCAGGGCGCACAGCTCACATAGATGACGTTGTTTTTTGAAGAGTATCCTTCAAAATGGACTTCTGAAGAATTGATGCGCCGACCGGTCTGCAAACAGATGGTCATGCTTTCCAGCTCGGGGAAGATTTCCGGCAGGGAGCGGCACAGGACATCCGCCTGACTCAGTTCGAAGAACTGCTCAAACCGTCGGTTTACGCTGAGGATCTTCTGTGAAAAGTCCACCAGCATAAGCGCGTGTTCATGAATGTCCTTAAGCTGGTTGAAGAGTTCCCTCTGTCTTTCAAGCTCCAGCGTGGCCCTGTGGAGGCTGGAACTGAGGGCATGCACCTGATAAACGTGCCGTATCAGGGAGATGAAGCCCCCGGTAAACAGCTCCGGCGGGAGGAAAACACAGAAAATGTAACACGAGTAGTTTTCACGGGAGCGGGTTGCATAGGAGGCCATGCCATGCATGCAATGCAGGTAATGTTCTTCTCCTGTAACCCAGCATTCTTCCGCGCCGTGCTCGATGAGGGCAGGCGCGGCGGTTCCCATAAACGCTTCGCCCAGGTTGCTCCCCACGCCCAGGTTGAGTGCGGCCAGTTTTTTCTGGAGCGCCGGGCTTCCTCCGGCGCAAAAGACGGTCATATCCTCATAGAGCAGCATGTACACCGCGCCCACTGCCTTCAGATATTCGGCAATAGCCGTAAACTCCGGGCCGAGAAAGGGAATGGCCTCCCGTTCCCGGTGTATGCGGGGTTCGGAGGACGTGCCGGTTCGGGGCAGGGCATTCTGTTTCAGGCCCAGCTTCCGGCAGCGTTCGCGTGAAGCGCGGATTTCCCCGTGCAGGGCAGCGCCGGAAAGGCCAGACTCTCCGGTACCGCTTTTATGTTGAGCGTCGTGCAAAAACTCTGTCATTCACGTCTCGTTAGAGCATTCTAATGGTGAAACAGTCTACGCCGGAGGCGTATCCGTCAATGCCTGCTCCTGTGCCCACCATGTATGTACCAGCCAGGGTTCCTTGATGAAAGGACGCGCCATGGCCACGAAATCCACCTGATCCCGTTCCACAAGCGAGCGGGCCACACTCAGCGAGCGTATCCCCCCTACCAGGATGAGGGGAAGCGCACAGCAGCGTTTAAATTCGAGAGCGGCTTTATATACATAGGCTTCCGTACCGGGATTGGCCGTGTCCACAGTGTCGCGGCGGTTTTTAAACCGGCCCCAGAATCCGCTTAATTCCACGGCATCCAGGAGTTTTTCCCGATCCAGCAGCCGGACTGTTTCGCACATCATTTCCCGCGTCAGGCCGTCTTCATGGAAGTCTTCGCCATCTATTTTGATAAATACCGGATAATCCTTGCCCACTTCAGCACGAACCGCCCGGCAGACCTCCAGCAGCAAACGGGCACGTTTTTTCACGTTTCCGCCATACGCGTCGCTGCGCTTGTTTACCGCGGGGGAAAGGAACTCGCTCAGGCAGTACCCATGCGCCGCATGGAGCTGTACCCCGTCAAAACCGGCTTTTTTCGCCCGTTGCGCGGCAAGGGCAAAGGCGTCGATAATGGTTTTGATATCCTCCCTGCTCATGGGGCAGCTGACATGGCCTCCGGGCGGGATCACCGCGCTGGGGCCGGAGGGAGGCAGACCGGTAAGGTAGGTATCCGCCTGATTGCCGGCATGGGAAAGCTGGGCGAAGATAACGCCCTTCCCTTCATGAACCGCGCGGGCCATTTGCGCCAGACGGGGGATGAGCTCGTCGCGATCCAGGCCGAGTTGCCTGTTTCCGGCCATTCCCGAACGGTGCACATAGATATGTCCGGTGATGATGCCGCCCACGCCGTGCGCGGTCAGTTCCCGCAGCAGGGCAATCTGGAGTGGCGTGCACGCTCCATCGGCATCGGCCTGAGCGTCGTTCACCGCGGAGCGGATAATACGATTTTTCAGACACACGGAACCTATGAAACCGGGACTCCAGAGACTATGGGACATTCGCACTCCTTTCACTCAATATTGCCGGGCAGTTCAGGTATGGAATACGCTAAATCACACGTTCCGGGAACAGGGCAATATAACCGCATCCCGCAACAGGACGGACGGGATGATTCCCTGTATTCGGGTTTACAGGTTTCACGCCGGAAGGAGGTACTCCGCATGCCCTCTATCCGTGTTCTGCGGATTGCGGTTCATCCGGCAGTATCCGGTCGGCGAGCAGCCCGGCATTATACCCGAGTATCTGCTGGAACATCATCCCGATGACGACGGTAAGGCAGGTCAGGGGCGAAAAGTGAAGCATGGCAACAGCCGCCCCCGCGCCTACATTGCGAATGCCGCCGCTGAGCATGAACGCCATAATGTCGCCTTTTTTTCGGAAGAGGAGTTTTCCGGTAAAAAAGGTCACTGCATACCCTGAACAGCACAGGCAGAAAATAAAGAATACAATGATCAGAAACTGTCGGTTCGGGCTTTGGAAATACGGTGCGGCCACGCCTCCGTTGATGAGCAGCAGACAGACGATCCCCAGCCTTGAAAGAAAGGAAAGCCAGGGGGATAGCGTTTTTTCCGCCGCTCCCCGGGATACGTGGTTCACGGCCACGGCCCACAGTGTGGGGAGCAGGATCATGACCGCAAGGGATATCATGATTTCAGTATGGTTCATGCCGGCCTGCGCCCCTGCCAGCATGTTCAGGATGAACGGCATGAAAAACGGGACAAACAGGGTGTCCATGACGATGACGGCAAGCGCAAGAGCAACGTTGCCCCGATATATGCCCACCCATATCAGGCTGGTGGAACCTGCCGGCACCAGGGAAATGATGACAAGCCCCGTGACGACCTGAGGATCGTCGAAAATCAGCCCGGCAATGAGCCGGGTACACAGAGGCAGAGCGACATAGAGAATGATGAGATGAAGGAAAAGAAAGCCCGGCTGCGCCATGATTCTCCGCAGGTCGTGCAGCCGGAGAGACAACCCCGCGGAAAAGGTCATGACCGCGAAAAGCCAGGGCACGGCCCATGTCCACGAAGCCAGCCCAGCTCCGAAGATGAGGCCGCAGACAAGCGAACAGGGCGCCAGCCAGGGCATGGCTTTTTGAAGAAATGTATTGGCAATGGCCGGTGACATGGCGTTCTCTCAGGGGGCCTTACCCGGAGCGTTGACAAGCCGGGGCTCTGCCCCGCGCCCCGCCGGGGGAGATTATCTCCCCCGGCCCCCCCATTTGTGACGGGCAGGCTCGGAAGCCCCCCCAAAGAGTTTTCAGCAGTCTGTAATCAACGGGCAAGGGCTGCTGAACGCTTTCTGTATACAGTGCTCATCCAGTACACCACTGCGATGCCGAACAGTGCGAAGCCCATGGCGCAGAAATACGCCAGGGTGTATGTGCCGGTGGTTTCCACGGCGACAGCGGCGATCTTGGGGTACACATAACCGCCGATGGAGGCGCCGATGAATACCAGGCCGTAGTTGGCGCCGAGGTTTCTGGGGCCCCAGAATTCAGACACAATGGCCGGATAGGACGCCCATGTTCCGCCCCAGCCCAGAGCGATAAGCCCGCAGCCGACCATGAACAGCGGCGTGCTCGAAGCGATGTTCAAAACAATCGCGCCCAGGATGTACACAAGGAACACACAGCCCTGTGTGATGAAGCGGCCGAAATGATCCGAGCACCAGCCCAGGATGATGCGGCCCGCCGCGTTGCAGAGAGCAAAAACGCTGACGGTGGAAGCGGCCACTTCAGGCGTCATGCCAATCTGGTTGATGCCGATGGCGGCGGAATGCCCCACCATCATGCCGCCGGTACCCGTGCCGCACATGAAGGTAAGCACCACGGCATAGAATACAGGATCCTTGATGATGCCGGAAATGCCCTTGTCAGACAGTACAATGCCCTTGGCGGCGGTTTGCGGGGGTTCCCACCCGGCCGGTTTGTAGCCTTCCGCCGGAGGAACCACAAAAAAGGCCAGAAGCAGCATGGAGAACACGAAAATAATGCCGAAGTTCGTGTAGATGGACAGCACGTTGGGCGCGCCGCTCATGAAGCGCATGGCCAAAGGGGCCCATACCATGGGGCCGAGCGCGCCGAAGGTTGCTATCACGCCCGCGGCCAGAGCCTTCCTGTCCGGGAACCATTTGACCGTGTTAACCACGCAGTTGGTGTACAGAAGGCCGTCGCCCACACCGATAAGCAGGCAATAGGTTACATAGATGTGCCACAGCTGCGTGGCAAAAGAGGTAAGATAGACGCCCACGCACCACATGACGCAGCCCACGATGAGCACGATACGCGGGCCGAATTTGTCCATGGCCCTGCCGGCAAAAGGAGCCGTAAGCCCCATCATGCCCAACGTCAGAGAGTAGACCACCACGACTTCAGACGGCGTGCTGCCGGGGAAGAGCGCCAGCAGGGGTTTCTGCATGATGCTCCATATATTCAGAAAAGCCGTGCCGGCGACAATGATTCCCGCAAACAGGAGGATGATCCAGCGTTTCATGAAAAATTCCTTTATGGTCGGAAAGATGTTCGTGTTCTCACGGGGAATCAGACGCGGTAGTCCGTCTTTTCCACAATATAGGTGGATATCTTTTCCAGGAAGGTATGGGCATGAGCCTGCGCGGTTTGCCCTACTTCAGACGCGAAGTCGCTGCTCAATCCTTCCAGATCGTCGAAATACAGCTCCACAATACCGTCGAACGGGATTTCATCGTAGGGAAGGGATTTCCCGTTTACCACACGGTCGAGGATCAGGCTTTGGCAGTAGCCGCGTACGCCCTTGAACCGGCGTACGAAATCCCCGTGCACATACCACCATTCATGCTTGAACTGCTCAAAGCTCATGCCGCTTTTGCGCCGGATGAAGGAGACGCGCTTGAGCAGAGGCCGGTCTTCGATGGGGATGACCAGGGCTTTCACGGTGATCAGGCTTTTCACATCAGCGGCGAACCTGCTGTAATCAGCGGCCACATCCTGGCCGTATGCCGCCTGTGAGGCATTCATGTCATGCAGGTTGTCATACCACATTTCCGCAAACGCGTCGGCGGTAACATCCACGCGGGGGAAGGCCACGCCGCGCTGTTGGGAATCCGTGACGAAATTCTGGGTATAGCGGCGCAGAGCCTGGGAGCGCAGAACCACCGGCGCGTGTTGATTGTTCCAGTAAGCTTTAAAATCTTCAGAGCTGATATCGGCCTTTCGGGTAATGAGATCCCATCTGGTAATCATAAATTCCTCCCTGTGAAGTTGAGACACAGCGATTTCAATGGTTGTGTTAGAGAACCACGTTCATGACGCTGTTCTTGATTATGTTGTTTTGCTCCGGCCTGAGCGGCAACATTCGTTGCCGCAAAGGCAGCCCGTGTTCCACACGGGCGAAAGGCAGCATGTATCCACGGCTGGCTCGCTCGCGCCTTTGTGCGGCTTCGCCGCCCAAAGGCTCCGCTCCGCGAAACATTGCTTCCGCTCCTCGCCCCCCCAAGATGCCGCATTACCATGCGGCGGGGGGTCGTCATCTCTGCTCTCGATGCCCGTACGCCTCGCCCTGCTCGGCAACGGGCACGGCCCCTGCGGGGCCGCCGCCTGGTCGGCCTCCATAGCTCGCTACGCTCGCGCCTCCGGCGGTCAAGGAAAAGAGCCTGCCTGCGCCGTCATCAGACTATGGATGTTTCTTCCACAAGGAAGGTGGTCATGGTGTCGAGGAAGTCCTTGCCGTGGAAGCTGGTGTATTTGTAGTTGGCAGAGGCAAAGCATTCTTCAAGCTGCTCCACGCTTTCAAACCACATTTCCACAATGCCGTCATAGGGCATTTCGTCGTAGGAAACAGACTTGCCGTCAATAATGCGATCCAGAATGACATTCTGATGATACGCCACGACATTGGGCATGAACTTCACCATTTCCCCATGCAGGCCCAGCCATTCCCAGTCGAAGCGCTCGGAACTCATCTCGGGATTGCGCTTCAGCAGCGTCATGCGCTTGATGAGGGGGTGCGGGTAGTTCTCGCGGAAGGGAATGACCTTGCGCTTCAACGTCACAAGAATCTGGGACTGTTTGGTGAACAGCTTGAGATCCGCCTGTGCTGCTTCCGCCTGGGAAGCGATGCCTTTGTTCATGTCGTGGGCGTTATCCCAGCAAAGTTCGGAAAAGCCGTCCACGGTGATGGGGCTGCGCGTGGCGAAACCGATGCCGAGCTGCGTGGCATTGGTGACCAGGTTCTGCCTGTAGTGGCGGATACTGTCCATTCCGGCCACAATGGGGCCGTGCTTTTCCTGCCAATGTTTGTTGAACTGTTCCAGGGTCATGTCTTCGCGCTTCTGAACAAGGCCGAATCTCGTGATCATACTACTATCCTTTTTATTGGAGGTACTATCAGTTGGTGATGTAGCCGCTGTCGACCACATAACTTTCGCCGTGCACATAGGAGGCGTCATCGGACGCGAGAAACAGCATGACGGATGTGACTTCTTCCGGGGTGGCGAAGCGGCCAGCGGAGTACTTGGCAAGCATACGTTTGTACTTTTCCGTATTATTGCGGGTGGCTTCCGTAATGCGCGTCATTGCCGAACCGGGGGCAACGGCATTGACGCGGATGCCGTGCGGGAACAGTTCCAGAGACATAATCCTGGTAAGCTGCCCCACGCCGCCCTTGCTGGGGCCGTATGCGCCGGAAAAGGGCGTGACGCGGAACTGGGTATTGGAGGATGTATTGACAATAACTCCCCTGGTTTCCGTCCGGATCATGGCCTTGGCGACCGCTTGCCCCACAAGGAACTGGCCGGTCAGGTTGACGTCGATAACCCTTCTCCAGTCCTCTTCCGTCAGTTCAAGGAAGTTTTTGAAAATACCTATCCCCGCGTTGTTGAAGAGAATATCAATGCGGCCCCAGTGTTCGACCGCCTCGGCGACCATGGCGTCCACAGACGCCTTGTTGCTGACATCGCATACGATGCCGAAAGCATCGCCCGGCATGGAGTCGCAGACGGTTTTGAGCGTATCCGCTTCAATGTCGGCAATGATGACCTTCGCGCCTTCACTTACGAGGCGGCGGGCGAGGGTTTCGCCAAGTCCGTTGGCCCCCCCGGTAATGAGGGCGATCTTACCTTCAAATCTTTTCATCAAAAATTCCTTCTTTCGCGTATGGCCTACAAAACCCTGTAGCCGCCGGTGACATAATACAGGGCGCCATTGACAAAGCTCGCCTCATCCGAGGCAAGAAACAGGGCGACCGCCGCGGCCTCTTCCGGTTCGCCGTAGCGTTTGTCCACCAGCTTGTTCATGAACATGGCCACCCGTTCAGGGTTGGCGCGGGTTTTGGCTGTCATGCGGGTCATCATGGCTCCGGGGCCGAATGCGTTCACCCGGATGCCGTACCTGGCAAGCTCAAGCGCCATGACTTTGGTAAGCTGCATGATGGCGGCCTTTGAAGCCGCGTATGACGCAGTGGTGGGAGAAACAAGATCGCAGGCAATGGAAGCGGTATTGACAATAGATCCCTTTATCCCGTGTTTGACCATTTCACGGGCTACTGCCTGGTCAACAAAGAACATGCCCTTGATGTTGGTGTCGAAGTTGGAATCCCAGTTTTCTTCCGTCTCATCAAGGAAGAGATTATAATTGCATACGCCGGCGTTGCTGAAGAGTACGTCGATACGTCCATACTTCTCCATGGTTTTCCAGACCATAGCGTCCACAGAGGCTTTGCTGCGCACATCGCAGACAATGCCCGTGACCTTTTCGCCCAGTTCTTCACAAGTATGTTTCAGAGGTATTTCTTCTATGTCGGCGATGACAACTCCTTGCGCGCCTTCCCGTACCAGGCGCGCGGCAATGGCCTTGCCCATGCCCTGGGCACCGCCGGTAACAACGGCTACCTTGCCTTCAAATCTGTCCATTGTTCCTCCGTTATTCTTCAGATATGCCTGTCGGCGATTGCAGAAGAAAAGAAATGACTACGCTTGTCTAAAAAATAGCAATAAACATGCCAAACTGTTATTTTATGCTTCAGATATAAAAAATATTGTTATTATGGCTGGTTATTATCGACACTGTGGAGATGTGCCGCTTCAGGGCGCAGTATTTCACGGCCGGAAGACTACGGCGGTGTATAGTATTTGTTTAGAATGCGCTATTTTTGTTTATTATTGTTTATTTTTGTTTACCTATTCAGGTAGTTTTTTATAACATAGTTATTTTATTTATAAAAATAAAAGACTCTCGTTTTTCTTCGATTGTTTCTCAGCTGGCCGCAACCAAGGGTGAGACTGTCTTTTTCTTGTATTTGCCGCGATTCTGCTGTTTTATGGTAACGTAGTGTAATAGCATGATATTTTTGAAAAAAAGGATGCGCTGAAGAAAAGCGAGATAAAATATATTCTATATTATCAGTATGTTATAAATAGTAAGGAGGCGCGTTGTTAGTTGATTATTTTCGGTGGCATGGTTCTTGCTTGTTCGGCAGGGCTCTGTTCCAGAATAGTTGTTGATAGCGTTGCGCGGCGCGTATGGTTTTGCTCCGGTATGGGCGGCAACCTTCGTTGCCGCAAAGCAGCCCGTGTGGAACACGGGCGAAAGGCATCTTGGATTTGCTTTCGCAAATCCGCTTAAGAGCGCCCGTGTTCCACACGGGCAAAGGCAACATGTATC
>CAJTSU010000031.1:0-720 GCA_910579055.1 uncultured Mailhella sp.
GGTTTTATGCGGCTTGATGGCCCCAGCCGAAAGAATCTGCTGTACCGTTGATTTGCCATACCCAGTCGCTTCGGCAAGTTTCCGCACGCTCCAGCGCGTGCTTCCATCAGCAGGTGTGGTGCAAGCCAGTGCAATAACTCCCGTTCTTTCTTCCGGCGCTATTTTTTGCTGACGTCCCCGGCCCGATTTGTCGTAAAGGCCGTCAATGCCCAACGCAAGGAATCGTTTGCGCCACTTCAGGCAGCTTTGCCAGTTTAAGCCGATGCGTTCCTGTATGCCCTTCACTCCAACTCGTTGAGCCGCAAGAAGAATTACCTTTGCGCGAAGGGCAAGGCGTTGTTCTGTCTTTCCTGAATTTGCCCACATTTTTAGAGTGTTTTCCTGCTCTTCGGTCAACTCAACCCGGATGCATGGCCGCATAACGAACTCCTTATCTGCGGTTCATTATATCTATTTATTTCATGGACGCAACACTAGTGGAGCCTCCGGGAGCAATTTCAGATTCAAATTGTTCCCGGAGGGCGGCATTAAACCTCGAAGAGCATTTCCAGATCTTCGCGGGTCAGAGACTTCCACGAATCCTGACCGGGGATGACCGCCTCGGCCACTCCGCGCTTCATATCCTGAAGTTTGAGGATTTTTTCTTCCACGGTATTTTGGCAAATCAGCTTGTAGGAGAAAACCTGACGAGCCTGCCCGATACGGTGGGCACGGTCGGTA
>CAJTSU010000031.1:730-24263 GCA_910579055.1 uncultured Mailhella sp.
TTAGCCTGACTTTCCACGGCGGGGTTCCACCACGGATCGTAATGGATGACGTAGTCCGCGCTGGTGAGGTTGAGTCCTGTTCCACCCGCTTTGAGTGAAATGAGGAATATGGGAATTTCCGGGCTGTTGTTGAAGCGATCCACCTGCTCCAGACGGTCTTTGCTGGAACCATCAAGATAACAGAAAGGAATATCCGTCATCTGGAGCCAGCCGCGAATCTGTTGGAGCATTTGCACAAACTGGGAGAAGACCAGTACCTTGTGCCCTTCTTCCACGATATCGAGAATCATGTCCTTGAATGCTTCAAATTTGCCGGAAACCATGTTGGCACTGAAACCGGGCATATCCATCTTGAGCAGTTTGGGGTGGCAGCAGATCTGGCGGAGCTTGAGCAAGGCGTCCAGAATGGACATCTGGCTTTTGGCCATGCCCTTTTCGGCCACGTCGGCCAGTACCTGTTCGCGCAGTTTGCGCGCCAGAGCCGCGTAGAGTTCTGCCTGTTCCTCTGCCAGCGCGCAGTAGGTGACACTTTCGATTTTGGGCGGCAGATCCTTGACCACTTCGGCCTTGGTACGGCGCAGGATAAAGGGCTTGACGCGCGCGCGCAGGTATTCCAGCGTTTCGGCATCCCCTTCCTTGATTGGTTTGATCACGCCGCGTTGGAAGGCGTGTTGGGAACCGAGAAAACCGGGCATAAGAAATTCAAACAGGCTCCACAGTTCAAACAGGTTGTTTTCAATGGGGGTACCGGAAAGGCAGAGCTTCATGCCCGCGTGGATGTTGCGCACCGAGCGGGCGGTAATGGTGTTCGGGTTCTTGATGTTCTGGGCTTCGTCCAGAATAATCGCGTTGAAATTGTGCTGTTCCAGTTCTTCAAGATCGCGGCGCAGCAAGGCGTAGGTGGTGATGACCAGATCCGCGTCCGCTATTTTGCGGAAGATATTTTCCCGCCTCGTGCCGTAGACAATAACGCGGGAAAGATCCGGGACAAATTTGGACGCTTCACGATCCCAGTTGGGAAGCACAGAGGTAGGCACGACAATCAGGTTGGGCCCCGTAGCGCCGTGATTGACCATATGCTGGATGAAGGCCAAGGTCTGGATGGTTTTGCCCAGACCCATTTCGTCGGCGAGAATGCCGCCAAAGCCGTATTCGTTGAGGAAGTTGAGGTAGGAAACACCCTGCAGCTGATAGGGGCGCAGTTCTGCCGCCAGCCCCTTGGGCATGGTCACCTGTTTGACTTCCTGGAAGTTGCGGATACTTTCCCGCAACTTGCTCCAGAAGGAATCCTCCTGGGCGGCGGGGAGATCCTCCAGCAGGCTGTCCAGCACCGGGGCTTCATACTGCTTGAACTGGCGCTTGGGAGGTTTGGCCGGGTCAAGGCCGAGCACCTTGAGCTTGTGCGCCAGTTTTTCCAGCCAGGATTCCGGCAGGCTCGCGTAAGAACCATCCTTGAGCTGCACATAACGTTTGCCCTTGAGCCAGGCTTTCCAGATGCGCTCCAGCGGAAGGCTCTGGCCGTCGTATTCCACCTGAATGTCCAGAGAGAACCACTTGTCTTTCTCGTTGCTTTCGATGCTGGCATTGACCACGGGTGAAGAGGCGCGCACCTTGTAGCGGGAAAGGGTCGCCTCGCCGTACACGCGCCAGTTCTCCACCAGCGTGGGATACGAATCCAGCAGAAAGGCAATGGCTTCTTCCGGTTCCATAAACCAAAGCCTGGTACTGCGGGGCTGGAAACGCATGTCCGCAAGCTGGCTTATCAGGGAGGACTCTTCTTTCTGATCCCTGCGGATCAGGAAGGTTTTATTTTCAAAGATATAACTGCCGGTCTGGAAATCAGGGTTCGGGCCGGGCAGGGTAAATTCCCCGTGTACGGTTTCATAAATGTTCTGCACTTCCAGCGTGAGCAGGCTGCCTTCTTCGTCGAGGAACAGCTTGGGGTTATAGGTAGCGGGCTGGAAGGCGGGTTCCATGATTTTGAGGAATTCGTCCTGCTCATACAGTTCCGAGGAGGGCAGGCGGGTCCAGACACGATCAAGAAATTCAGAAATATCTTCCTGCGGTACAAGAGGCCCGTTGTGCACCAGAGACTGGATGACTTCATGGTGCAGACAGGTCTGTACCGGGTAAAAACCCTGGTTCCAGCATACCCACAGGGGCATCTGGCCATGAAAAGTTGCACATTCCCGGCGCGTGGCACCGGTTTCATCGTCGTCGCTGTCGTCGTCCACAATGGAAAAGGGGTGTTTGCCCTCTCGCTGAAGCATCACGTCAAAACGCAACCCCTCTTCGTCAAGAGTGGGCCTGAGCTTGAGGGCCATGGGCGAGCTTTCTATACGGCAGGGGATTTCGCTATCCTGCCAGTATAAATAGTCCTCGTTGCGGATTGCCCAGAAGAACCAGGACAGCAATCCGTCCGGAATTTCCACCCGATGGCCGTAATAGTCCAGGTATTGCGCGATTTGACGGACAACCTGAGGCAGTTCCGGAGAATGCTCGCACCATTCCGGGTTACGCAAAATATGATCGAGCGTGATTTCCTGGCGTACCGAGGAAAGCCCTGTTTTGTTCTGGCGTGCTCTGAAAAACGCGACGGAGAGACGGCCGGGTTCCGGGTAAAAGCGGAAAAGAAAATAGTGGCGGCCGGTTTCGGGCTCAAACGTGCCGCTGAAAAAATGACGGAAGCTGTGCCGCCACTCACTTTTGGGCTTGGCTTCCTCTTCTGATTCCCCTCCGGATGCGGCTAGGGAGGAGACGAGTTTCAGTGCAACCGCGGCAATATGACGGCACGGACCGTTGAAAGCCTCCATGCAGTTGCAGGCGCCGTCTACCCGTTGATCCCGGAAGTTGATGGTCAGCACGGGTTTGTATGCCTGGAAATCTTCACCCTGAACGGTGCCTTCCGCAGTCCAGTGTTCTCCTTCCTCACGCAGAGTGAATTTTCCGACGCCGCCATCGCCCAGAATTTCCCGCCCGAAATCGGCGATATATTCCGGCAAGGTACTGTCGATATATTTTTGTGTGAGGCCGCGAGCGGCTGTTTCCTCTCTGCGATTCATAACAAAAAACCTCAATTACGGCGAGGGTTACGGATGAATAGGAAGCCCTTGAGTTGAGCGGCTTAAATCCTACAATCATTGTAGACTAGTACACTTGGCGGTGGTTTTCAAGAGGGTTGAACTATGCTATGAACATTTTATGTATATTTTTCTTTTCCGCGCCCTCAAAGCATTGGGCCTCTTGTTACTCATACCCCTGTGCATGTTGCGCGTCTGTACCTTTTTCCCCGCCTGCGCGGCAGGGGGAGACGAAGTGACGGAGCAGCCGGCGTATGGCGGTCGTATTCTCATGGGCAGTATCGGGGAGCCTTCCAACCTGATCCCGTATCTCGCGTCAGACTCCGCTTCGCAGGAAGTCGCGGGGCTGTTGTACACAGCGCCGCTTGAGTATGACAAAAATCTGCAGATTGTGAAGCTCGCCGCCGAGGAGTGGGAAGTTTCCGACGATGGATGCTTCATGCGTTTCAGGTTGCGCCCCGGGCTGAAGTGGCAGGACGGCGCTCCGCTTACAGCGGATGACGTGACCTTCACCTATACTTTGATGACCGATCCCAAAACGCCCACGGCGTATGCGGCAGATTTTCTCAACATTAAGGAGTACAGGCAGACCGGGCCGCTGTCGTTTGAAGTGCGCTATGACGTGCCGTATGCCCGTGCCGCCATAACCTGGATGCACCCCATTCTGCCCAAACACATTCTGGAAGGGCAGGATATCGTTACTACGCCTTTTGCGCGTAATCCGGTGGGAGCAGGGCCGTTCAGGCTGAAATCGTGGGAAAGCGGCAGTCGCATCACTCTGGAAGCCAACGAGCTGTATTTCAGGGGCCGCCCATACCTTGACCAGGTCGTCTATCGCATTATTCCCGATCTCTCGACCATTTTTCTGGAAGCCAAGGCCGGGAAAATAGACTTTCTCGGCCTGACCCCGCAACAGTATTTGCGCCAGACAGTCGGTGCCGAATGGGAAAAGAAGTGGAAAAAGTACAAATACCTCTCTGCCGGTTACACGTTTATGGGCTTTAATCTGAAAAGCCCTCTGTTCGCCGATCAGAGGGTGCGGCAGGCGTTATCCATGGCCGTAAACCGCCGGGACATCATTAAAGGCGCACTGTGGGGGATGGGGGAACCCACGATAGGTCCGTACAAGCCCGGTACCTGGGTCTATAATGACGCCCTCAGTCCCTACCCGTTCGACCCTGCCGGAGCCGCGGCGTTATTGGCGGAAGCAGGCTGGATCCCCGGCCCGGACGGCGTGCTGCGCAAGGGCGGTCTGCCTTTTCGTTTCACCCTTCTGGTCAACCAGGGTAATGGCGAGCGGATCAAGGTTGCGATCATTTTGCAACAACAGTTCAAGGCCATAGGCGTACAGGTTTCCATACGTACGGTGGAATGGGCCGCCTTTATTAAGGAATTTGTCAATCCAGGTCGGTTTGATGCAATTATTTTGGCGTGGAACATTCTTGACGATCCTGATATCTTTGACGTGTGGCATTCTTCCGCCATTTCCGCCAACGGGCTCAACTTTGTGCATTATCGTAATACAGAGGTGGATAACCTGCTTGAAGAGGCCAGAGCAACGGCGGATCGGCCCCGGCGAAAGCTCCTGTATGATCGCTTTCAGGAAATTTTGCACGAGGAGCAGCCCTATTTATTTTTATATGTGCCGTATGCTCTGCCTATGGTGCAGGCCAGATTTCACGGAATAGCGCCGGCGCCTGCCGGGATCACCTATAATTTTGACCGGTGGTGGGTTCCCAAGGCTTTGCAACGGTAGCGCATTTCAACTTTGAAACGGCCTCCGGGGGCAAGAGGAGCGAAGCCCCGCTGCGGGGCCGGATCAGCTGTAATTCATTTGTGGCGTGGCCGCCCGACGGCGTACAGGCATGGACAGCAAAGCAGGCTCCTGCTTCAGGCGTGAAACCTGCGGGTTGGAACATAGGGGCCTGGCCGGCAGATACGTTCAATAGCAACATGTTCTAGAGCATTTTGTCATTGAAATGCTGTCGGAGTCGAGCGGAGCGAGGCTCATCTCTGCTCTCCTTATCCGTAAAGCGCTGCGCGCTAACGGCTAAGGGCGCCGCTCCGACGGAGTAGCCGCAATTCACTTGCGGCGTTAAGCTCTGTCGGAGGCGTGAAACCTGCGCGCCAGAACATAGGATCCTGGCTGGCAGATACTTTCAATCGCAAAATACTCTAAAAGGTGACGCATGAGCAATCTTCATACTCCGGATCCGACTCCCTCTCCGGCGCCATTGATTCTCCCCGCAACGGAACAGGAACGACAGCAGGTGAACAAGCGCGGCAGCATGCCCCAGGCCGATGAAATCGTCCATGCACTGCTGCACCACAATTCCGGCGCGGATGAAGCCATGATCCGCAAAGCCTATGATTATGCCGCAGCCGCCCACGCCGGGCAGATGCGGCTTTCGGGCGAACCGTACATGATGCACCCCGCATCGGTGGCATTGACGCTGGCCCAGATGGGGTTTGACTGGCACACCGTGGCGGCCGGGCTGCTGCATGACACAGTGGAGGATACCAGCGCATCCATTGATGAGCTTGAGGTGGAATTCGGGGAACAGGTTGCGGATATCGTCGACGGCGTGACAAAAATCAGCCAGATGACGTTCGACACCAAGGAGGAGGCTCAGGCTGAAAATATCCGCAAGATGATTCTGGCCATGTCGCATGACATTCGTGTCCCCATTGTCAAACTGGCCGACCGTCAGCACAACATGCGCACGCTTCAGTTTCAGAAGCCGCACAAGCAGGTTTCCATTGCCCGTGAGACGATGGATATCTATGCTCCGCTTGCCAACCGCCTGGGGCTGCACCGGATCAAGCAGGAACTGGAAGATCTGAGCTTTCGTTATCTCAAGCCGGATGTGCATTCTCATATCACCAAATGGCTTGAAGACAACAAAATGGAGGAACGCCAGCTCATCTCCAAGGTTATTGCCAGGATCCAGGGCATCATGGAGGAAAACGGCATCCAGGGCCGGGTGTTCGGGCGCATCAAGCAGATTTACAGCATTTATCGCAAGATGCAGCAGCAGGGCGCTCCACTGGATGAAATGCACGACATCATCGCTTTTCGGGTAATCGTGCCGGAGCTCAGGGACTGTTATGCCGTGCTCGGGCTTGTTCATGCCCTGTGGAAGCCCGTGCCGGGGCGTTTCAAAGACTATATTTCCATGCCCAAGGCCAACGGGTACCAGAGTTTGCACAGTACGGTCATCGGTCCGGAAGGCGAGCGGGTGGAAATCCAAATCCGCACGGAAGAAATGAACAATCTGGCCGAACATGGCGTGGCTTCTCACTGGATGTACAAGGAACGCCACCACGCCATGGATATGCGGGACATGCCGCAGTTTGAATGGCTGCGGGATCTGCTCGACCGCCAGCGGGATGAGGCGGATTCCCGCGAGTTCATGCAGTCCTTGCGCATGGATTTATTCAAGGAAGAAGTGTATGTCTTCACGCCGCGCGGAGCGGTCAAACAGTTGCCCGAAGGGGCTACTCCGCTGGACTTCGCCTTTCTTATTCATACAGACGTCGGTTCGCATTGCGTGGGAGCGAAGATCAACGGCAAACTCATGCCCTTGTCCACCCCGCTTAAAAGCGGCGACACAATAGAGATCATCACGGACAAGAACCGTCTGCCCAGCCGTGATTGGCTCAAACTGGTCAAAACGGCCAAGGCGCGCAGCCGCATCCAGCATTATATCCGTACAGAGGAACGTACCCGTGCCGTGGAACTTGGCAAGGACATGCTGGAAAAGGAAGGGCGCAAACTGAGCGTCAACGCGGTCAAAGCCGCCAAGGACGGTACGCTGCAACTGCTGTTGCCGGAATACTCCCTGAGTACGCTTGAGGATTTATACGCTGCCGTGGGATATGCGCGTCTGACGCCGCGCAAGGTGCTCAACCGCTTTGTTGCCCTGATCCGGCCGCATGAGGAAGAAACGCCCATTGCTCCCGTGCCCAAGGATACCCCCTCCAAAAAGGTATCGGAAGGAATCACGATCCAGGGACTGGATGATACGCTTATCCATTTCGCACGCTGCTGCAATCCGGTTCCCGGGGATGCGGTGGTCGGCTTTATCAGTCGGGGGCGCGGCGTCATTGTCCACACTCTCGACTGCCCCAACATGCAGAATCTGGAACCCGAACGGTTGATTTCCGTCAACTGGAATAACCAGGAAAGCAAGCCGTTTCCCGCGAAAATTCACCTTATCGGCAAGAATGAAAAGGGGTTGCTCGCTCAGCTCAGCAGGGCCCTGTTTGAGCAGGACATCAATATCGACGCGCTTCAGGTTTATTCCATGGTGGATGGCCGCGCGGAAATGGACTTTACGGTTGAGGTACGGGACGCCGTGCAGCTGTATCAGACCATTGAAAAGTTGCGGGGAATACCCGGCGTGGTGGAAGTGTCGCGCGGGTCTTCCGACGATGAATAAAAGGGAAGCCGCGCTTTATTCGGCTCCCCTCCGCCTGACATGACTTCCGCGACATCCTGATGACGCTCGAAGCGGCGTTGCCGATACTCGTTCTCGCTTGCGTTTTGCGCTCAAAACGCTGCGCTCGCGTTTCCGGCGGTCAAGGATATGTTCAACACGATTCTACAACAGCGCAATTGTGCAAAAAAACTTGCGGGAGAGTGTTCCTTGCCGTATGAAAGATCATCTGCGTCCCATTCTTCAGTACCGCGACGCGCAAATTTATTTTTAAAGGGGAGAACCGTATGCACGAAGTCGACACGCCAGGCGTGGGAGCGATGAACCGGTTCCTGAACATGGTGGAAAAGGCGGGCAACAAGCTGCCGCATATTACCATGTTGTTCATTTACGCATTGATTTTCATCTGCCTGCTTTCCTTCGCACTTTCTTTCGTCACGTTCCACTACAAGCACCCGAATACAGGTGAAACGATTCAGGTGCTGAACATGTTGTCCGGGCCGCAGCTGGTGGAATTGCTGGTGTCGTCGGTGAAGAACTTCATGAACTTCCCGCCGCTCGGCATGACCATCGTGGCCACAATGGGTATCGGCATCGCCGAGGGGAGTGGTTTTATTCATGTCCTGCTGAAAAAACTGCTTGGCATCATCCCCGCGCGGGCGCTGACCCCCGCTGTGATCATGGTTTCCATTTTTTGTCATATCGTGTCGGATTCAGCCTATGTAGTCCTGATGCCTGTTTCCGCGCTTATGTTCTATGCCAGCGGCCGTCACCCCCTGGCGGGCATCGCGTGCTCTTTTGCCGGGCTTGCGGGCGGCTTCACCGCCAGTTACACGCCTTCGATCATCGACCCTGTCATGCAAAGTTTCACCCAGGCGGCTGCACGCAGTATTGATCCCTCTTATTCGGTCAATGTGCTGTGCAACTATTTCTACGCTGTGGGCGGCACCTTTTTCGTCATTGCGGCTTGTTGGTTCGTGACTGATAAAATTGTTGAGCCTCGCCTGAAAATGACTATGCCGTTGGATGAAGGGCTGGACAATGATCCGGATCTCCAGTTGCATCCCGTCAGTGACATGGAAAGCAGGGCCTTTCGTCGCGCCTGTCTGTCATGGGTGTTGCTCGGCCTCGCACTCGTTGCACTGTGCTGGCCGGAAAACTCTTTGCTGCGCGCTCCGGACGGCAGTCTTACCAGCCCCAAGGCTCCGGTCATGCAGGCCATTGTGCCGCTGCTCTTCCTCTTTTTTGCCGTGCCGGGTCTGGTGTATGGCTTTACCGCAAAAACATTTGACGGGGCCACGGCAGTCATCAAGGCAATGGAAAATGTGCTGAACATGCTGCTTTCCTTTTTGGTGTTCGCCTTTTTTGCGGCGCAGTTCCTCTATGTGTTCGGAACCTCCAATCTGGGGACGCTGCTGGCCATTGCAGGTGCGGAATTTCTGAAATCTTTGGCTATGCCTTCCGGCTTCACCCTGTTCGGGATTATCCTGTTGACCGGTTTTCTGAATATCTTCATCACCTCGGCCACGTCCAAGTGGGCCATTCTGTCCACTATTTTCGTTCCCATGCTGATGATGCTGGGCATTTCTCCCGAGTTGACCCAGGCCGCCTTCCGTGTGAGTGATTCCGCCGTGAATGTATCCACACCGCTCTTTCCTTTTTATCCTCTGCTTATCATGTATTGCCAGAAGTATGCCAAGTCTACGGGCGTGGGCACGCTGTGCTCAATGATGCTGCCCTATACGGCAGCGTTGCTGCTGGTGCTGACGGTTGTTCTGTATGCCTACTGGGGTATCGGCATTCCGCTCGGTTTTGACAGCGGCTATGTGTATCCCCCGGCTCACTGATTTTTTTTGGAGTTACTATCATGAATCAGGATTACACGCACAAGCTGACAGAGCGTTTCATGCGTTATGTCGCTGTAAATACCCAGAGTGACGGAGCGGCTGGTCAGGTGCCCAGCACCCCGGGCCAGTTCGAGCTGGCCCGCATGCTGGCCGGGGAACTGGAGAGTATGGGGCTTGCGCATGTCCATGTGGATGAACATGCCATTGTGACGGCCACGCTGGCCGCGAATAAGCAAAGCGCTCCGCGCATCGGGTTCGTTGCCCACCTGGATACGGTCGATGTAGCGCTTTCTCCGGAAGTTCATCCTCAGGTACTGCGTTTTGACGGCGGGGATATCTGCCTCAATCAGGAACGGGATATCTGGCTGCGGGTGGCGGAACATCCCGAGCTTTTACCCTACAAGGGGCAGGACATTATTTTTACTGATGGAACCAGCGTGCTTGGTGCGGATAACAAGGCCGCCATTGCCAACGTTATGACCATGCTGGAGATTATGCTTGCGGAAAAGACCCCGCACGGTGAAATCCGTGTAGCCTTTGTGCCGGATGAGGAAGTAGGGTTGTGGGGTTCCAAGCTGCTTGACCTGGAGCGTTTTGACGTTGATTTCGCCTATACTATCGACTGCTGCGCGATCGGCGAGCTGGTCTACGAAACGTTCAACGCCGGTACGATTATTTTTGAGATCGACGGTGTGACGGCGCATCCCATGTCGGCCAAGAACGTCCTGGTCAACCCTCTGCTGGTGGCTGCGGATATCATGGCCGGATTCGATCGCGGACAAACCCCCGAGCATACCGAAGGCAAGGAGGGGTACTGGTGGTTTATCGGGATGGAATCCAATCCCAGCCATGCCACGTTGCGTATGCATATCCGTGATTTCGACAAAGAACATTACGAGGCGCGTAAAAAATACGTGGGCGAGGTGGTCGAATATGTGCGTGCGCGCCACCCCAGGGCGAAAATCTCCTGGAATGCGGAAGACGTCTACGGCAATATCAGTAATACCCTTGGAGACAGGGATCGTTACCCCATCGCGCTGATGCATGAGGCTGTCAAGGAATTGGGCATCACGCCCCATACCATAGCCATGCGCGGCGGCACTGACGGTTCGGCCCTGTCCGCTCGCGGACTGGTGACGCCCAACTATTTCACGGGCGCGCTGAACTTCCACTCCTATGCGGAATTTCTGCCCATTCCCTCGTTCCGCAAGTCTCTGGAAATGACGCTCAAAATTCTGGAATTGGCGGCACGAGGGAGATATTCAGCTTAAAGCCGGGGGGACACCAGAGCGTATAGATTGGATCTGTTGTAGAATAGTGTTGATAGCATTGCGCGAGACGTGTATTTTTACTACGGCCCGAGCGGCACTCCGTGCCCCCTCCATGCCGCATTACCATGCGGCGGGGGGTCGTCGCTCCATAGCTCGCTACGCTCGCGCCTCCGGCGGTCAAGGTTATGTTCAACACGGTTCTACACCAGAGCGTATAGATTCTTCAGCTTGACGAGCGGCAAAGGGGGAAGTAAGTTTCCTACACTTGCCGCTCGTTTTGCGTGTGCGGACGAGCTTCATGCCCGAGGCCAGGCAGAGCCTGGCATGAAGAATGGCCCGGACGGGGGGTGCCGTCACAATTTCCTTCTGCAAGGAGCTTTTATTATGAATCGTCAGTTTTTTTCCCTGGCCGCGCTTGTGGTCGGGGCGTCTTTGGCTGTGACCGCTCAGGCTGCTTCCGACACCACGCTGGATACCTTCAAGGGACAGAAGGGCACTCTGGATATCGCGGGCGGCACTGCCCATATTCCGGTGATGAAAAAAGCCGCTCAGGCCATTATGGAAAGCAATCCCGATATCCGCATCACTGTTGCGGGCGGAGGTTCAGGCGTGGGCGTACAGAAAGTGGGCGAAGGGCTTGTCCAGATCGGGAATACCGGCCGCGCGCTGAAAGATTCTGAGATTGAAAAATACGGACTTAAAACGTTCCCCTTCGCCATTGACGGAGTAGCCGTTGTGGTCAATCCGGCCAATCCTGTTTCGGCCATGACCAAGCAGCAGCTCAAGGACGTGTTTGCCGGCAGGATTACCAACTGGAAGGAACTGGGAGGTGAAGACGCCTCTATTTCCCTTTATGTGCGTGAAGACGGCAGTGGAACAAGGGAAACCTTTGAAGAACGCGCTCTCGACAAGGGAACCTCCGTACAGAGCGCCAATGTGGTCAATTCCAATGGTTCGATGAAGACTGCGATCGCGCAGGACAAGAACGCCATCGGGTATGTGGGGATCGGGCATCTTGATTCCGGCATCAAGGGGATTACTCTCGACGGCATGGTTCCCTCGCAGGAAAACGCTTCCAACGGCACCTACAAGGTGACGCGCCTTTTATACATGAACACCAAGGGCGATCCGCAGGGGCTGACCGCGCTGTTTATCGACTACATTTATTCTCCTGATGGAAAGCAGTTCATCGCGTCATCCGGCTATATTCCGCTGGATAAGTAACGTTCTTCCATGAAAGCGTCATCCTCCGCCGTTTTTGCGGAAGAGGGCGGCGTATCCGAACACGATCCCGCCCGAAGCGTACTGCGCTTCGCGGCGGGAATCGCCGTATTCGGCATTCTGCTGCTCTTCCTCATGATCGTCGCGTTTGCCCTGCCGGTTTTCACAGACCAGAGCGCGGGAGGGCCTTTTTCCCTGATCTGGTCTCCGGGGCAAGGGCACTTCGGCATTCTGCCCATGATCTTCGGGAGCCTTGCGCTGGCATTGTCGGCGCTGATTCTCGGCTGGCCGTTGGGGCTGGCGCTGTGCTGCTGGCTGTATTGCCCTGCCGCCGGGCAATCCCGTGCCGCGTTTTCGGCCCGAAAACTTATAGCGGCGCTGGTGCGGTTCATGACGGCCATTCCCACTGTTGTCTACGGGTTTGCCGCTGTTTTCCTGCTGACGCCTTTTGTGCGTGCGGCTTTTGGAGGCACCGGGTTCTGCTGGTTGAGCGCCGCCCTCATGCTGGCTGTTCTCATTCTTCCCACCATTGTCCTGTTGCTTTCGGCAGGCATTGCTCCACGCCTGGATCGTCTTTTGCCCGGCGCTTTGGCGCTTGGTTTTACCCGTCTGGATCTGATATGGCTTTTCGTCCTGCCGTCCGCGAAAAAGACGCTGGTATCTTCTTTTGTCCTCGGATTCGGGCGTGCTGTGGGCGATACGCTCATCCCTCTCATGCTCGCGGGCAACGCTCCCCAAATTCCCCACAGTTATTCCTCAAGTTTGCGCACGCTCACCGCGCATATGGCCATGGTCACTTCCAATGAAGTAGGGGGAGCAGCCTACAACTCTCTGTTCGTGGCCGGGGCGCTGCTTTTGTTGGTCAATGTGCTTGTCAGCCTGGGCGTGCGCAGATTGGAGAACGCTTCCCGCAAGGAAAGTGGGAGGGGGAGGAGATGAAACTCCCGCGTTCCTTGCGCCTGTTCCGGGTACTCGTCGGGATTGCACCCGTTTTGCTGACGTTTTGCGTGGGCGCACTGATCGGTTATCTTGCCTGGCGAGGCGCGCCCACTCTGGGGCGTTCGCTCTTTTTCGGCAATACTCCCGTATGGGAGGCGTTGACGGGAATGCGTTCTGTTTGGGAAGGCATCTGGCCTGCCTGTGCGGGAACGCTGTGCCTGGTGGTGCTGACGCTGGTTCTGGCTCTTTTTCCCGGCGTAGGTTGTGGCCTCTATCTGGCAGAGTATGCTTCGCCCGCGCAGAGGAATCGTATCGGCCGTGCGGTGGACATGCTGGCAGGTATGCCGTCCATCGTCATGGGCCTGTTCGGTTTTTCGCTGATCCTCCTACTGCGGCACAGCGTCGCCCCCAAGGCAAATACCGGCCTTTTGTTGGCCGCGTCCTGTCTTGCTCTTTTGGTTTTACCTGTACTTATCGCGACAACCCGCGAAGCTGTGGAGGCGGTACCGGACAATCTGAGACTCGCGGCCTCTGCCCTCGGCATGACGCCCGCACAATGCTTGCGCCATGTTCTTTTGCCTGCGTCTGTCCGCGGAATAGGGGGTGGGGTGGTACTGGCCCTGGGGCGGGCGGCTGAGGATACCGCCGTGATCATGTTCACCGGCGTTGTCGCCAATGCTGGTTTGCCTGCGGGATTGAGCGACAAATTTGAGTCCCTGTCTTTCCATATTTATTATACGGCGGCACAGTATCAGGATCAGGAGGAATTGCTGCGGGGGTTCGGCGCGGCGCTGGTTTTGCTGGGCATTTCAGTCGGCCTGCTCTTTGCCGCCCGGCTTCTGGAAAACGGATATCATCGCCGTTGGCGGGGAGACAAACGATGAAGACGGGCGTATTGCTGGAAAATGTGAGCGTTTCCTTTGATGGGCTGGATGTGGTGCGCGGGGTGAATGCGCGCTTGCCTGACAAAGGGGTAAGCGTCATTGTGGGGCGGTCAGGATGCGGCAAGACGACGCTTCTGCGCGCGTTGAATCGTCTCAATGAGGAGTTTCCCGGTTGCCGGACTTCAGGGAGGGTGGAGCTGGATCTCGGTGCGGGGCTGGAAGCCATATATCCCGCTTCCGGTGTGAGAACACGCCCGGTGCCGCACTTGCGTCGCCTGGTTGGTATGGTATTCCAGAGCCCCAACGTTTTTCCCGTGTCGGTGTTCCGTAATATTGCCATTCCGCTCCTGACCGTAGCGGAATGCCCGAAGTCCGAGCTTGCAGATCGCGTGCGGAATGCTCTTGAACATGTCGGATTATGGAAGGAAGTGGGGGGGAGGCTGGATACCCCCGCAGAACGTCTTTCCGGCGGACAACAGCAGAGGCTCTGTCTGGCGCGCGCTTTGGCTCTGGAACCCGCTATACTGCTGCTGGATGAGCCTACAGCTTCGCTTGATGTACATGCCACAGCCGAGGTGGAAGAGTTATTGCAAAGTCTTGGGACACGATACACCCTGATCATGGTTTCCCATAGCCTGAGGCAGGCTTTACGTTTGGGAAAGCTGATGCTTGTGCTGGAGAACGGCAGTGTGGCGCACACGCTGGATGGCGTTGCGGATATGACCGAGGCCGAACTCGGGGTGTTGCTGGGCCTTTCGCAGGAAAGTGTGTTGTAAGGGAGGGGGGGATGATGCACGGGCTAACGCTCAGCATTCCCGGAGGGGAAGTAATTTCCTTGCGTCACCTGGTGCTGGATTATAATGGTACGCTTGCGGTCGCAGGGAAAGTTTTGCCCGGTGTTGCGGAAAGGCTGCGCGTGTTGGCGGCCATCCTCCGCGTCCATGTGATCACGGCAGACACGTATGGCGGGGCGCAAAAAAGCCTGAGAACTGAACTTGAGCCGGAACTTGATTCCGGCAGTATTGCCGTGGTTGTTCTGACCGGCAGCCCGACGCGTAGCGGCGCACAAGAAAAGCTGGATTTTATTCGTGAACTTGGCGAACAAAACTGTTGCGCAATAGGAAACGGTGTCATAGATCGACGCATGCTTGAGGCAGCGGGGCTTTCCATATGTGTCATGGGCCCGGAGGGGTGTTCTCCGGGTGCACTTGCCGTCTCTGATATTTGTGTTTCTGATATTCGTCATGCCCTTGATTTACTTATAAATCCAGCTGGTTGTGTGGCTACATTAAGAATGTAAATTTTTTTTCGGAAAAATGCTTGCCAAGCTGGCTCTTTTTCTATAAATACTCTTCTCGTGCCCAGGTGGTGGAACTGGTAGACACGCTATCTTGAGGTGGTAGTGACGAATGTCGTGGGAGTTCGAGTCTCCCCCTGGGCACCAAACAAGCATTTTAGAAAGTCCTGCAAAGTCTCAAAGACCTTGCGGGATTTCGTTTTTTCGGGAATTGATTGCCTTGGATAGTTTCACAAAGTCTATGGACATACCGATCCCGAAGACGGTAGATTGTACGGTATCCGATGGAATTGACCGTGTACCGACAAGCAAAATACCGACAGGACGGGAAGGCTATGTCTGACAAGGCTTTCACGCACAAGACGGCGGAAAACGCCAAGCCGGGAGAAAAGCCCTACAAGCTCTCCACGGGGAGAGGCTTTTATCTGCTAGTCATGCCGACAGGGGGCAAGCTCTGGAGATATGACTACCGACTCAATGGGAAGAGAAAGACGGCGGCGCTTGGCTCCTTCCCCGATGTTTCCTTGAAAGATGCGGCGGAAAAGCAGGCCGCATGCCGGAAGCTGATTGAACAGGGTATTGACCCCGTTGCCGAAAAGAGCAGGGGAAAGCGTGAGGCTGAACAGGCCGCCAAGGCTTCCGCTCTCACTTTCCGCGCCGTGGCTCAAGAGTGGCTGAAAATCAAAAAAGATGAATGGGCCGCTTCCAATCTCAAGAAAAAGGAATGGCTTTTGAGCCTTCTTTACAAAGGGATGGGGGACAAGTCAGTTTCGGAAATAGCCCCTGCGGATATTCTCGCCGTCCTTCGTCTTGTGGAAGCGGATGGGCACAATGTTACGGCACGCAAGCTTGCAGAAACAGCGGGGCAAGTATGCCGGTATGCCCGTACATGCGGCTATGCTCTGTTCAACCCTGCCGATGGGTTGAAAGAAATCCTTCGCCCTGTTCAAACAACGCACCATGCCAGCCTTACAAACCCCGCTGAAGTGGGTTTTCTCTTACGTTGCATTGATGAATATCAGGGAGGCTTGAGCATGATATATGCCTTGAAAATCCTCCCCTATCTGGCGTTGAGAAGTACAGAGTTGCGCGGGGCACGCTGGGAAGAAATTGATCTGGATAACGCTTTGTGGGTGGTGCCCGCTTCCCGAAAGGACAGAGCGAAAGACGGCGGCGGTATGAAAACGCGTGTTGCCCATGAAGTTCCCTTGCCCCGGCAAGTGGTGGAGCTTTTCAGGACGTTGAAGAAATACCAGGAACCGGGGCCTCTCTGTTTCCCCGGCAGGCAATCGGCAACTCAGCCCATATCCGACATGGGGCTGTTGAACGCTTTCCGGCGTATGGGCTTTGCCAAGGGGCAAATGACCGTTCACGGGTTCCGAGGCACGTTCTCAACCCTGCTCAATGAAAGAAAACTGGAATGGGGTTTTGACGGGGATATTATCGAAGCCCAACTTGCCCACAAGGAAGGCGATAAAATCCGGGCGGCTTACAATCATGCGTCCTATCTGGAACAACGCCGCGCCCTTCTCCAACGATGGGCGGATTACTTGGATGAGCTGAGGGATTCCGCCGGGCGTTCCGTTGCAAGGGGGCGGATATAGCCCACTATACCTTGCCGGGGGCAAGGCGTGGGCAAGCCTGCTGCTTGACCGGCAGGAAAAACAGACACGCCCCGCGCCATGAGGCGGAACAACGGAAATGTATAGGCGTTGACTTGTAGCGCATATGGGCTACAGTCTAGGCAAAAGGAGATATCACCATGAGCCAGAACGCCGTTGTTCGTGCCAGAGTCAACGAAGAAATCAAAGAGCAGGCTGCCGCCGTGCTGTCGGATATGGGGCTTACGGTGTCCGACCTGTTGAGGATTACGCTTACCAAGGTAGCCCACGAAAAGGCGTTGCCCTTCCCCCTCAATCCCAATGCCGAAACAGTGAAGGCCATGCGGGAACTGGATAGCGGAAAGGGGACACGCTACGCCTCGCCGGAGGCCATGTTTAAAGAGCTTGGAATATGAGCCGGGAAGTTGTCATTTCTTCCGCGTTCAAGAAGGATTTGAAGAAGCTCAGGGCGAAGGATACCGGCAGGCTGAAACAGTTGATAGGGCTACTGGCCGATGAGATTCCCCTGCCTGCCGGCTATCGGGACCACGCGCTTGTCGGACAGTGGAAAGGATACCGGGATGCGCACATAGAACCGGACTGGCTGTTGATTTACAGGGTGGACGCGGACACCGTGTATCTTGCCAGAACCGGAAGCCATGCGGAAATATTCCGATAGACCATATTTCCCCGGCTAGGCATGGCGTCATGAACCATGCCGAAAAGGCGGATACCCAGGGTGCTTCAAAGCCACCCGTGCCGGAGCAAAGCCATACGCTCCGCGCAACGCTGCCAACACGCTTCTATGGCAGAGCCAAATAATATCACTCTAAGAAAAGTATGCTCATGAAGGAACCCGTATGTGTCATAATGCATGACATGTCTCAACGAAAATCGTCGATCTTCAAACCGAAGCGTTTTATTTTGACATACAGACCACCGCGTGAAACGCCGAGGATGGCGGCGGCAGCGCGCATGTTGCCGCCGGTCTTGCGCAGGGCGTCGATGATGTTGGCCCGTTCGCCGCTGTGCAGGGTTCCCTCCGGCGCGGGGCCTTCCGCTCTCCTGCCGATATAGGGGGGGAGGCTGTCCGTATCAATGGCGCAGCCTTCGGCACAGATGTTCACGGCGCGCTCCACGACGTTTTCCAGTTCACGGATATTCCCCGGCCAGGTGTATTCGTTCATGCGGCAAAGGGCGTCCCTGGTGAAGCCGTCAGTCTTTTTGTGCAGGCCGGCCGAGAATTTGTGTAAAAAGTGCCGCGCCAGCAGCGGGATGTCTCCCGTGCGGGCCGACAGAGGAGGAATCTGGAGTGGAAAGACGTTGAGCCGGTAATAGAGATCGGCCCGAAATGCCTGTGTTGCAATGGCTTCCTGAAGGTTCTTGTTAGTGGCGGCGATGACTCGTACAGACACCTTGCGGCTGGTTTTGCCGCCCACCCGGGTGACTTCGCCGTTCTGGAGCAGACGCAGCAGGGCGACCTGCGCGTCCAGCGGCATGTCGCCGATTTCATCCAGAAAGATGGTGCCTTCGTCAGCCAGTTCAAATTTGCCGGGTTTGCCGTTTTTGTCGCCTCCGGTAAAGGTGCCCCGCGCGTACCCGAACAGTTCGCTTTCCACCAGTGAACGGGGCAGGGCGCCGCAGTTGACGGCGACAAAGGCTTTGTCCGCGCGGGGGCTGGCGTTGTGAATGGCCTGGGCGAACAGTTCTTTTCCCGTGCCGCTTTCTCCCAGGAGAAGGATGGTTGTCTGCCTCCCCGCGATCATGCGGGCCTGCTCGCGTACCATGGCAAGAGCGGGGGAATCCCCCAGAATCCGGTCAAAGGTGAAGGCCGCCTGCGTACCCGCAAGCTGGACGGCCAGACTGCGCATACGACGTGTTTCAGAAAGGCGCAGTACCAGACCTCCATTGCTTCCCTGCCGATAACAGGACATCATGCAGGAGAGTTTTTCTCCGTTGTGCAGGGTCAGATCCAGTTCGCGATCGACGATGGGGACAGCGCTGTGGAGCATGCCTTCCAGACGGGCATTGGGGCGAAAAATATCCAGAAAGTTTTTGCCCCGGTACTCTTCGGCAAGGCGCAGCACGGTGCGGGCCTGGTTATTAATGGTTTCAATGGTAAGAGAGGGGGAAAGGATAACGGCCCCGGCGTTCATGAGGTCGGCCATGGTCTGTTGCTGCTGGAGCAGCGTTCTGAGCCGGAGCTGCCCGGAAATGGCAAAGGCCACGGCCTTGACCATGCCCAGGGTGTGAGGGTGATAGAGTGTGTGGGGCTGGGTGACAAAGAGCACGCCGCGCAAGTCGCCCTTGCCGTCGAAAACCGGCGCGGCTGTGCAGGCCCATTTGCTGCCGCGATCCGCAAAATGTTCTTCGCCGAAGATTTCCACGGCTTCCCGCAGGGCGATGCAGGTGCCGATGGCGTTGGTTCCCTTGGAATCTTCAGTGGAGATATGATCTTCCCCTCCAAGGGGGAAGAATTCGTCTCCGCCCGCGCTTTTTTGGCTGGAACACAGGGTAATGCCCCGTTCATCCGTAAATGTGATGGAACTTTTGCGGAACAGCAGGGAGGGAAGCAGGGCATTGTCGATAAACGACGCGGCGATTTCAATAAGAGCGGCATTTTTGGCGCAGGTTGCCGCAAGTTCGTCGGATGTGGCGGCGAGAGGCTGATTGGTGACGGGATCAACACCATACGCGCGGCTGCGTTCCCATGAATCGGCAATAACGTCTCTGACGATGCTCCGGTCAATTCTTCCGCCCTGAAGAAAGGCGAGTTTCTGTTGCCTGATGCCTGCCTGGCGCTCTTTCGTCAGGAGTGTTTCTTCCGTGGAAAGCGTCATACTTCTCCTGCGGCTTTTTTGTGGAAGGCTCTGCCCAAGTTTTCGGTTGATAAAGAGAAATAAGCTCCTTTGCCTGTGCCGGAGCCGGAGCAAAACCATACGCTCCGCGCAACGCTGTCAACACGGTTCTATGACAGAACCAAGCGTTTCCTTTTATGTCAAAAAAAATGACATGACATAGATGACATGTCAATATTTAAGATAAAAGAGAGAGGAAGAATGTATGCACACTTTAAAAAAAATACATGTAATAGAGTGAAATATAAAAATAATTCAATTCGCATAACAACTGGCATTCTGCTTGCAAAGCCGGGGACAGTATTTCCCATATCATACTTTTTTTATTCATTTATCCCCGGAGACAATCATGTTGATCGATTTTCGCGTGCGCCCTCCCTTCAAAAGTCACATGGAAACCTGCGTGTTCAACGGTGGCCCCATTCCCGGAGTTCCGGTAAAGCAGAGCATTTTCGACATCGGCAAGGAGCGTGTGCCCTCCAAGGAGGCGCGATCCATTGAGATGTTCATGGAGGAAATGGATGCTACCGGAACCACCAGGGCGGTGATCATGGGGCGCAAGGCCGATGACTACGGCAGTGTGAACAACGACGACAGCGCTGAACTGGCCGCGAAATACCCCGGACGCTTCATTCCCTTTGCGGGGATAAATCCGGGTCTGCCGGGGCAGGTGGAAGAAATCGAGCGCTGCGCGCGCATGGGATTCCGGGGCATCGGGCTGGATTGCGGATGGTTGCGTCAACCCATGTATATCGACGACGCGCGTGTCGATCCCATCTATGAAAAATGTCAGGAACTCGGGCTCATCGCGTCCATAACCTGTAGTTTCATGCTTGGCCCGGACATGACGTATTCCGACCCTGACGCCATCATGCGTGTGGCCGCACGCTTTCCGGACTTGAAGATAGTCGTGCCGCACGGCTGCTGGCCGCATGTACACAAGGCGCTGGCCATGGCGATTGTGTGCCCCAATGTGTATCTTATGCCAGATTGCTACGTGTATATTCCCGGGTTTCCGCTGTCTGAGGAATATGTCAACGCCGCCAACACCTATCTCAAGTATCGCATTCTGTACGCCAGCACCTATCCGGTGCGCAGTCTCACGCAGTGTCTGGCGGGCTGGAAATCCCGTGCGTTTACTCCTGAAGCGCTGCGTAACACCTTGTATGAGAACGCCGCCCGTCTGCTGGGAGAAATCTGATTGCTGTTCAAGCACTTCTAATCCGATCTTATTTGAAAGGGAGGAAACATGACATCACATGTGTTGTCGCCCATCACTATCAACGGAACAAGTTTCCGGAACCGGATCATTCTGTCGTCCATGGTCACCTGTTACGCCGGCAGCGACGGGCAGGTGAGTGAACGCCTGCTGCGCTATCACGAGGCGCGGGCCGGAGGCGGCGTTGGGCTTAACATGCTTGAAGCTACCTGCGTCGACCCTGCCGGACGTTCTTATAATCCCGGCGTGAATATATATGACGACCGCTACATCAAGGGGCTGCGCAGACTGACAGACGCCATTCACGCCGCAGGCGGCAGGGCGGGAGTGCAGCTCAACCACGCGGGCAGATTGTCCCATCCCGCCGTATCGCATCACCCCGTGCCGCTGGTTTCTTTTGTGCCCGGCTACACTCCGCTCGATAACTCCGTGGTGCTTGACACCGGGGATATTGAACTCATCATCCGCCGTTTTGTGGACGCCGCGCGGCGTGCGGCGGAGGCCGGGTTTGACCTGATCGAAATCCACGGCGCGCACGGCTATCTGATTTCGGAGTTTATTTCTCCCCTCTTCAATCGTCGTACAGATGAATACGGCGGCAGTTTTGAAAATATGATGCGCTTTCCGCTGGAAATCATCCGGGGAGTGCGTCGGGTGGTCGGGCCGGATATGCCGCTTTCTTTCCGGTGCAGCGTTGAAGAATTCCTGCCCGGAGGCATGACGTTGCCGCTGGCCTGCCGCATTGCCCCTGCGGTGGTTGAGGCGGGCGTGAATCTGTTTAACGTGAGTACCGGGCTTGCCGAAACCAGCGAATTTACCGGGCCGCCGCCCGCCATTCCGCGCGGATGGAATGCCGATCGATCCGCTGCGATCAAAGAGGCGCTGCACGGATCCGCCGTTGTAGCCGTGGCCGGGCGGGTGGTTGACGTGGAGACAGCGGAATCCATTCTGGCCGCGGGCAAGGCGGATATGGTGGCCATGGGGCGCGCGCTCATCGCAGACCCCGATCTGCCGCGCAAGGCGGCGGAAAAAAAGGAGGCCTTCATCCGGCCCTGTATCAGTTGCAGCGAGGGATGCAGCGGCCAGCCCCAGCTGACCTGTGCGCTCAACCCCGGAGTGGGCAGGGAAGCGCTCGGGGTTTCCCCCGCCCCGGTCGCCCGCCGTGTTGTCGTGGTTGGCGGCGGCCCGGCCGGAATGCAGGCCGCGCTCACGGCGGCGCGGCGCGGGCATCATGTCGCTTTGTATGAAGCATCCCCCTCATTGGGCGGCTTGCTCAAATATGCCGCGTTACCTCCGCACAAGGATATTCTGGCGCGGATTACTCCCTGGTTTGAACGGGAACTGGCCAATGCGGGAGTGGAAGTGCACTTGAATCGGGAAATGGGGGCCGAGGACGTGACCGTACTGGGCGCGGATGTGCTCGTGGTGGCTACGGGCAGTGAGGCCGTTATGCCCGCGTTTGCCCGGAATGCCGCTTGCGTTACGGCGGAACAGGTCTTGACGGGAAAGGAAGTGGGGCAGCGGGTGCTGGTGCTTGGCGGAGGCCTGGTGGGATGCGAGACTGCGGATTTTCTCGCGCGCAAAGGCAAAGACGTGACCATTGTGGAAATGCGCGCCGCGCTGGCACCGGACATGCATCGTCGGCCAAGGATTTTTTTGCTGAAGTCTCTTGAGGAGCATGGAACCGGCATCTGCCTGGAAACGGAAGTGGCGTCCATCGCGGCGGACGGCAGTGTGGCGGTGCGCAACAAGTACGGAGATGAACGCGTATTGGCTCCGTTCGATGCCATTGTTCCGGCTCTGGGCTACCGCCCCCGCAACGCGCTCAGCCGGGCCCTGGCCGCTGCCGCTGTGCCGTTCGTTCCGCTTGGGGATTGCGTGCGCGTGGGCAAGATTATGGACGCCGTGCACGGCGCCTATGAAGCGGCGCTCGCATTTTGAGATTTCTGCCATGACATATCGGTTTCACGGCTGGAGGAGGGGGCCGTGAAGCGACGATTCCAACCGGCGCGTCCCCTACGCTAAAGGGGGCGCCAACATCAGCTTAACGGGAGAAGGCCCATGCCGACCTTTGAACGAAAAAAACTGCGTCCGTTCTTTCTGGTTCTTGCTGCGGTGCTCTGCGTGTTTCAACTGAGCACTTCGGCGGGGCTGTATACCCCCAACCCCATGGTGATCCGCTCCGTACATCTGGGGATCATCCTGACCTTGATCTTTATGTGGCGTCCGCCGTTGCGCGAGTATCGGGTCAATCCGAAACCGGAGCCCATATGGATATTCCTGTGGGACATCATGTTCATCGCCATGTCCGTGGCGTCCTGCGGGTATATCGCAACGCATGAGCCGCAACTGATGGATCGCATGGCTCAGATTGACGAACTGGACGCAACACAGCTCCTGCTGGGGGCGGCCTGCATCATTTCCATCCTGGAGGCAACGCGGCGCATGGCGGGCAACGCCCTGCTCATCGTAGCCTGCATTGCGCTGGCCTATGCGTTCTGGGGGGATGTTCTGCCCGGCAACCTGGGCCATTATCCGCTGGAGTTCCAGCGCGTGGTGGAAACCATCTATCTGCTGGGCGACGGCATATGGGGCGCGTCCATCGGATCCTCGGCCGGAATTATTTTTGTTTTCATTCTGTTCGGCTCCCTGCTGAACAAGACGGGCATGGCGAACGTCTTTCTGGAACTGGCCTGTCTGCTGACCAGAAACGCCGTGGGCGGCCCGGCCAAGGTGGCCATTTTCGGATCCTGCCTGTTCGGCAGTGTATCGGGCAGTGCGGCGGGCAACGTGTTCGCCACCGGTACCTTTACCATTCCTCTGATGAAGCGGGTGGGCTACAAGCCGGAATTCGCGGGAGCGGTGGAAGCCGTAGCC
>CAJTSU010000031.1:24285-27484 GCA_910579055.1 uncultured Mailhella sp.
CCGCCGGTCATGGGGTCCATCGCCTTTGTCATGGCCGAGTACACCAACACCAGTTACCTTGCCATTTGCAAGGCGGCTCTGCTCCCGGCCTGTCTGTATTATTTGTGCCTGTTCATGATGATCCATTTCCAGGCCCTGCGCCAGAACATCAGAGGTACCCCTCCTGATCTGGTTCCGGAACGGAAGAAGCTGCTGCGCAAGCTGTATCATCTCTCGCCTCTGGTGCTGCTGATCGTCGCCATGACGAGCGGGTTCAGCATCAATTACGCTGCTCTGGGCGCATGCCTTTCCGTTGTCGTGCTTTCCTGCTTTGACAAAGATACCCGTATCGGCGTCAAGCGCCTGCTGGACATCATTCAGGACGCCGCGAGCAATATCCTCATGATCGCCACCTGTTGCGCCTGTGTGGGCGTTGTGATTGCCGTGGTGACCATGACCGGTTTCGGCTTCAGTTTTGTGAGTATCATGAGCTCCATTGCCCAGACCAGCATCTGGCTTTTCCTCCTTCTGCTCATGGTCGCCTGTATTCTGTTCGGCATGGGGCTTCCCGCATTGCCCGCCTATCTTCTGGTGGCCACCTTCGGCGCGCCGGTGCTGGTGAACGCGGGGGTGCCGCTTATCGCCGCGCATCTGTTTGTCATGTATTACGCCATCAGTTCGGGCATTACCCCTCCAGTATGCCTGGTGGCCTATGCCGGAGCGGCCGTGGCCGACGCCCCGCCCATGAAGACCGGCCTCACCTCCTTCCGGTTGGGGATTTGCGGTTTTCTGGTGCCGTTTTTCTTTATCTTTGAACCGTCGCTGCTGCTCATGGGCGAATGGCACACCGTGCTGACGTCCACAGCGACTGCCGTTTTCGGCGTGATCTGCCTGGCTTCATCGTTACAGGGCCGGCTGTTCGTTGAATCCGACAAGCTGGAGCGCGTGTGCATGCTTATCGCGGGCGTGTCTCTGGTCTATCCCGGCTTCATGACCGACTTCCTCGGTCTTGGTCTGGCGCTTTTTGTGCTGCTCCGGCAGCGCATGCGAAAGTCTTCTCCGGGCATGGACGTATCCTGACCTGTGCCCGTCACCCTCAACCCAGGAGATAGGATATGAACCGTACATGGAAAACTGCTCTGGCCTTTGCCTTGGCAATGTTTTTGGCTGCTCCCTGTCACGCGTCCGAAGCGGACAGTTCTCCCATCAAAATCCGCGGTGTCGGCGGGGCGAATCTGGGCGGCACATGGACCGTGGGGCTGACCGGCGTGGGCAAGCTGATCAATGATCGGTATCCCGGCAGTACCATGGATATCCTCATCGGCGCGTCCGTGAGCAACCCCTTGCGTCTGGAAAACAATTCCGGCGACCTGACCCTGACTCAGGGCATCAACACCTTTACCGGCCCGCGCGGACAGGAGCCCTATAAGAAGCCGCTGAACAATCTGGCAGCCATTGGCAATGTCCATGATACATCCCGGATGCAAGTCATCGTGGCCGCCGATCTTCCGGCGGAAAGCCTGGACGAGATCGTGGCAAAGAAACTCCCCGTCCGTCTGGACTGCGGTGCCAAGGGAACGCTGCACTATATGCTGGGCAGGATGTACCTTGCCGAGATGGGCGTAACGCTGGACGACATCGAAAAGTGGGGCGGCAAGGTTACGGTCATTCCGGATTCCGAAAAAGTTTCCGCCTTTCAGGATGGCGTGATTAACGCCCAGTTTGTGCTCGGCCCGGGCGAACAGGCGGACAAGCTCGAACTCGTGCGCAGTTGCAGGGTCAAGTGGCTTCCCGTATCCGAAAAAGTGCTCAAGGCCGTCTCGGAAAAGACCGGGCTCAAGGTCGGTTTTGTGCCGGGCAGCTTCTATGGCGGGGCGGTCGGCAGGGATGTGTCCTGTCTTATTGACACCACGGTATTTCTGGTGCGCAAGAACCTGCCTGACGATGTCGTTTACAAGATCACCCGCTCCATCTGTGAAGGCTACAAGGAACTGCACGCCGTTCAGCCCATCTGGTCCACGCTGAATCCGCAGGATATGCCGAGAGATCTGATACTGCCCCTGCATCCCGGTGCGGAAAAGTATTATCGCGAAGCCGGCATTCTGTAGAATGTCGATCGCTGAACTGTACCCCGCCGCTTATGCGGCGGGGCATGCAAAAGCAGGAGCTTTCTATGATTATTGATTTTCGCATTCGTCCCCCGTACAAGAGTTTCATGAATCTGGGCATCATCAAGGGCTGGCAGAAAGGCCTGGAGCCCGATCCGCGCAAGATGAAGCCCACCGGCTTTGAACGCCGTTTTGTTCCGTCAGTCGCGGAAGGTTCCCTTGAACTCATGGTGAAGGAAATGGACGCCGCGGGCATCACCCACGGCGTGATCATGGGCCGCCGGACAAACAATCCCGTCTACGGCGACGCCGATAATGCGGACGTGTATGAACTGGCCGAACGCTACCCCGGGCGTTTTTTCGGATTCGGCGGAATCGCGCCCACATCTCCCGCCGCACTGGAGGAGATGGAACACTGCGCAAAGGTCTACGGCTTCAAGGGCATTTCCATTGACGCGGGTTGGTGTGCTCCGCCCCTTCAGGGAGCAGACCCTGCCATGGAACCGATTATGGAACTGGCGGAACAGCTTGGCCTGATTGTTGTCTTTACCATGAGCGCCTATGTCGGGCCGGATCTTTCCTTTACCGATCCGAGTCCCATGCTGCCCATGCTGCGCAGATACAAAAATGTAAAGGTCGTCCTGGCGCATGGCTGCTGGCCGAAAATTCAGGAAGCCCTCGGTGTGGCGCTGCTGTGCGATAACGTGTATCTGTCTCCCGATTGTTACTTCTATGTGCGCAATATGCCCATGCAGATGGAGATTGCGCGGGCGGCGAATTCCTTCCTCAAGCATCGCTTGCTGTTTGCTTCGAGTTATCCCATTCGCGGTTTTGAACAATGTGTGGAGAACTGGAGTGATCGGGGGCTTGACCCCGACAGTCTTGCCAATTCGCTGTATAACAACGGCGCGGAACTGCTCGGGCTCTGATCGCCTCAGGGCACGGGGCTTTGTCCTGTGCCCTGCCGGGACCGATGCGGTTCCCGTATGTATAGCGTGGGGGAGAACAAGAGAGTGTGCGGGAAGCTTTTAAAAAAGCTTTCCGCACACTCTTAGATCGTTTTGCGATTGAAAGTATCTGCCAGCCAGGATCCTATGTTCTGGCGCGCAGGT
>CAJTSU010000032.1 GCA_910579055.1 uncultured Mailhella sp.
CCGCCGGGAGACACTGCCCCTCCGTCCTCCCCGCCGTGGCCGGGATCAATGACCACCGTGACCGGGACTTCCTCCCGGACGGGAAAGGCCGGGACGGCGTTTCCCCTCCACAGCACCGCCGCCAGGCCGAAGAAGACGCCCGGCTGGAACGCGCCCGCGCCGCCATGAGCGAAACGGAAAAACAGGCCGCGGCGGAAACCTCGGCCCGCCTGCGCGAGGCGCAGACAACGCCGGACAGTCCGGAAGCTCTTGCCTCTATTCCCACCCTGAAGCCGGACGATCTTCCGCGCGAGAACCGCAAACTCCCCTGTGCCCCACGCTCCGACGCAAAGCTCGAAATCCTCCTGCACGATCTGGATACCACGGGCATTCTGTATGGCCGCCTCCTCCTGCCGCTGGACGGTGTTCCCGCTGATCTGCTGCCCCTTGTTCCCCTCTATGCCCGCGCACTGACCGAAGCAGGCACCAAAAAACATGACTATGTGGAACTGGGGCTGGAACTGGCCGCACGAACCGGCAGTCTGGATGCTTTCCCCACTTTCCATACCCGTCTCTCCGACGCTTCCGCCATGTCCTTCCTTGAAGTGGCCGGAAAGGCCACGGCGGACAACGCCGGCCGCCTGGCCGATCTGATGCGGGAAATCCTCGTCGATGCCGATTTCGACCACGCCGAGCGTTTCACCCAGATGGTCATGGAAGAGCGCGCCCGCCTGGAGCAAAGCATCATCCCCTCCGGGCACAGTCTGGTCGGCGCCCGGCTCGGGGGCGGCCTGTCCACCGCCGGAGCGTATGCCGAATTGTGCGGCGGCGTGAGCTATCTGGAATATGTCCGCGCGCTGTCCTCCCGCGTGAAACACGACTGGCCCGGCCTGCTGGCGGATATGCGCCGTCTGCATCATCTTGCCGCCGCCTTGCCGGAAACGGCGGCACAGCGCGCGGTTCTCAGCCTCACCGCCGACAGCGCGACACTGGAAAAAGCCCTGCCCCTGTTCCGGGCCGTGGCCGACGCCCTGCCCGCCGGAAAGGGCGGAAACGCGGATCGCCCCGCGCTTGTTCGTCCTGGAGCGGAAGGGCTCATTGTCCCGGCGCAGGTCAACTATGTGGGCCTGGGCGGCAGCCTGCGCGACACAGGGTATGCTTTCCACGGCTCCGCGCTGGTCGTGCTGCGCCATCTGCGCATGGGCTACCTGTGGGATCGCGTGCGTGTGCAGGGCGGAGCCTACGGTTCCTTCATCAGCCATAACCGCGCCACCGGCTCCCTTGTCTTCCTTTCCTACCGCGATCCCAACGTGGAGCGCACGCTGGAAACCTACCACAACGCGGCGGACTACCTCGGCAACCTCTCCCTGAGCCGGGAGGATGTGGCCCGCGCCGTGGTTGGAGCCATCGGCGACATGGACGCCTACATGCTGCCGGGAGCCAAGGGCTCTACAGCCATGTGGCGCAACCTGTGCGGCGATACGGAAGAAATTCGCGCCCGCATCAGGGAGGAAGCCCTGGGAACCACCCTGAAGGACTTCCACGATTTCGCACCGTGGCTGGCCAGGGTGCTGACCAAAGCCACGCCCTGCGCGCTTGGCGGCTCCGATGTCGAAAAGGCGGCAAACGCAGCCGGTTGGACGCTCAAAAAACTGCTGTGAGGAAACATCGTGACGCCACTTCATTTTGCCCTGAAACTGGAATGCCTGCCGAACTCTTCCGCTGTAATCCTGCTAAGGACACAGAAACAAGCCCCAAATACACAAAACGGATCTCACGCAGCCATTCCGGAATTGTGCAGACTGCTGACCGCCGGGGGACATTGCTGTGAAGTCCACGACATGCAGCGCTGGGGACGTGACGACAACGACATAGACGTTGTCGTCCGCATCCCCGGCCCGAAGAGCGTTCGGGATGAAACCCTGAGCGTTCCGTACCGCCCCAAACCCTGGAATCTCAATCTGGCCCTTACAGACGACCCTTCACAGCTTCCGCTGGCGGAATATTATGACGGCATCCTTCCGCTGAATCTTGTCGGTGAGCAGCCGGACGGAGGCGGGCCGGCCCAGCGCCTGGAACGGGAGGTTTTCGCTCTGCTCTCCCCCGGCACAAAAGAAAATGCGGAGCGGCTGGAACGCATCAGGCTGGCCAGGGAACGCATCTCCAGCGCGGCCTACCGGCAGGGCGGCCCCCTGGTCAGTGTGCTTATCAGTACCCACAACCGACGGCAAACCCTCCCCCGAGCGATTGAGAGCCTTATCGCGCAAACCTATAAGGACTGGGAACTGCTCCTTGTACAGGACGGCGGCGTAAGAGTGGGGGATATCGTCGACTCCTTCCACGATTCGCGCATCCAGCTGATCCGCCGGGAGCAGAACGGCGGTATGGCGCGCGGATACCACACGGCCTTTGAACATGCCCACGGCCGGTATATCGCGTGGTTAAGCGATGATGACATCTGGTATCCCGAACATCTGGAACGTCTTATGCTGGCGCTGCGGGAACTGCCGGGCGTCCGTTTTGCCTATACCGATGCCACGCGGGTTCTGCTGAACATGCGGGAAACTCCTCCGCGCGAGCTTGAGCGCGGCGTTGTTTATGATCGCCAGCTCTGCCTGGCCGACATCATGGAAAGCAACGGCATCACCGGGATCAGCCCCGTGCACGACCGGGAGTTATACATCCAGGCAGGCGGTCTGGATCCCAAACAGAAAGTGCTCATTGATTTCGATCTGTGGCGACGTATGGCCAGTCTTTCCTGTCCTTGCCGCGTTGATGCCGTCACGGCGGAATACTACCTGAAGCAGGGAGACAAACGGGGGCAACTTACCGCCCTGTACACTAAATCTCCCGGCACCTACCGTGTGCAGCGCCTGCGTGTGCTGAGCAAAAAACTCCCGTTGAAAGCGGCTTCCCCGTTATGGGAGGTCTGGCGCCGCCTGCGCCGCCAGGCAGTGCAAAACTACGCCGTGTTCCGGGGCCTGGACGCTCTGGAAGCCAAAGACGAACGTAAGACCGCAATATTCCGTAAACTGGCGCGGCGGACGCTGGACCCCTCTTCCATTCAGTGCCTTCGGGATCTCGCGCTCTTTGAACTGGCAAACAGCCATCCGGCCGAGGCATTCCAGCTTCTGTTCCAGATACTTACCTCCAACCAATTCGACGCGGAGCCGTCCGATCTGCTCCATGGTTTTCTGGCCGCTCTGCTGGAAAACAATACAGACCATGCAGAGCAGATTTCAAACATGGCCGCCCGCGCTGAAGCAGTAGCCCACAAGCACCGGCTTCAGCTTTTTTCACCATCCGAGCAGGCTCAGATTGCCGAGTACCGCGCAAAACTTGCTCAGATGAAACAGGCGGATGTGTAGCGCTATACAGCATTGAACATTTCGTATTCAATGCTCAGACTGATGACAAGCCCGGCTTCGCGGCGTTTGCGCCGTCCAAGCCGCAAAGCGGCTTGACGGAAAGTACGGGCGCGCCCGGCGCGCGTTAAAAAGGTTGCTTTTTCGGGGCTCTGCCCCGTACCCCGTCGGGGGGAATCATTCCCCCCGATCCCCTCAATACTATCGGAACTATCCCCTGTACCGTGAACAGCCCCCGGCCGCCCTTCCCGGCGGATCAGCATTCTCAGTATGACTGTAACATATTGAATCCATTGATAATTAAAAACAGGGTTTTTTTACATAACTCCATCCATTTCAACAGGTTAGGCTCTCCAGAATGAGAATTGCCGCCGGCGGACATATAACGCTTGCCCGGCATGAACTCCTGCGGTATCTAAACAAATTCAGGATTAAATCTAAAGGTTCTATTATAGTGTGGTGTTGATAATAACCTTGACCGCCGGAGGCACGCGCGTGAACACGTAAGGAGCGATGCCTCCACCCCGCCGCATGGCCATGCGGCATGGAGGGGAGCGCGGTAAAAAGACACGTCACGCACAATGTTATCATCATGTCCACAGTAGAGCCAGTCTAAAAAACACGGAGCCTTCATGCCCCAAACCCCAAAGACTGCCCCGGCGCACAGCCATCCCCGCGGCGTCATGCTCGTCAGCACAGCCTGTATCCTCGCCGTTGCCGCGTTTTGCGGCGGATTGTTCACCGGATACCTGCTTTCTTCCACCAAAAGCATATCCGCCCCGGCAGGGCAGGCGGCCAAAGCCCCGCTCGGCGTACAGAGTGAAGATTCCGGGCATTCGCCGGAATGGCTGGCTCATGTCGGGCAGGCCAGGGCCGCGGTTGAAAAAGATCCGGGAGACGCCTCCGCCTGGGCGCATCTGGGCAATCTGTATTTTGACGAAGGGCATACTGCGGAAGCTGTGGAAGCCTATGAAAAATCTCTGGCGATCCGGCCCGGCGATCCGGACGTGCTCACCGACCTCGGTACCATGTACCGTGCCCTTGGCAAACCGGAGGAAGCCCTGCTCCGCTTTGATGCGGCTATTGCAGCCCGCTCTGATCACCGCAACGCCCGTTTCAACCGCGGCCTGATCCTGGCGCTCGACCTCGGCCGCCCGGCGGAAGGCATCGCGGCGTGGAAAGAGTTGCTTGTCCTGTACCCGGATACCACGATGGGCAACGGCACGCCTCTGGCCGAAGCGTTTGCGCCGCTTGCCGTAGACGCCGCCGCGCGCCTTGAGCAGCAGAACAGAAACGACGAGGCCCTGGCCGCCTACGCCCTGGCACTGAACGAGCAGCCGGACTTCATCCCGGCGCTTGAGCGTATGGCCGATTTACTGGAACATACGGGTCAAAACAATGAGGCCGCCCCCATCCGCCTCAAACTGAAAGAACTCTCCGCCCATGCGGCATCCGCGGGCGATGCAGCCGAACACACCGCACCGGCGGCCGGAAACTGAGCCGGCCCCGACGGGACAGCACACAGGGAAACCGTCATGCACAGCATCTTGTCCGTTTTCCGCAACTTCGGGCCGGGCATACGCCCCGGTTCGAAATCTCGTCCCCTGCTCCTTCATCTGGCAGCAGTGAAGGCTCTTCACTCCGCCTTTGCCCTGTTTCTCTTTTTTGCCGTTTCTTTCGCCCCGGCTCCAGCGCTCAGAGCCGCGCCTTCCGAAGAAAACGCGCAAACTTCCCCCGGGGCCGTTCCGGCGCGGAGCGCTCCCGCCCAAACAGAACAGCCCACGCTCATGCCTTCCCGCGGCGGCGTTGCCGTAGGGCATTCCATGCAAAGCCTGATCGACGCCAGCGGCAAGCTGAATATCGAGGATATCCTCAACAACGATAACGCGCATGCGTTCGCACCGCTGGACATGCGTTCCCTGCCCCGGCAGACGGGCGCGGTATGGCTGCGCCTGCCCCTGGGCAAACTGTCCGCGGCGGAACTCGGCACAGGATTGGAAAAAGCCCGTCTGGACTTGGGAGATCAGGTTCCCGGAACCCCGCAGGTATGGGTTCGCGCCGGTGAATCCCACACTCCGCGTCCGGTCACGCCGGATGAAAATGGCCTGTATCCTTTGCCCGGCCTGCATCAGGGCGGGGAAGCGATAGTCCGCCTGGAGGGACTTCCCGGTCTGTGGTTTTCCCCCTCTCTGCGCGCTCCTGCCGATGCCCTGAATGCGCCGGAACGCCGGGTTCACTCCCTCGCTCTGGCCACGCTTACCGTACTGCTCATGCTGGCCTTTGTGCGCAGTATCACCGAACGCGGCGATGGACGCATATGGGCGGGTATCTTCGCGGGAGCGGCGCTCATACAGGCGTTCTGGGGCGTTCCGTCCACTCCCGAAGGCTCCATCCGCCCTCTGGACATGCCCGGTATTCTGGCCGCCGCCATTGCTCTCATGCTTTTGCCGCATGTGGGGCGGAACATCATGCGCACCCGCTCCTGCGCGCCCGCCGTTGACGTGCTGCTGCTGATACTGGCTCTGCCCGGCGCGGCGCTGGCGCTGCTGCCCATACTTCCCGGTCAGGCCTGGACTGCCCGCCTGCTCTCGCTGTGGCCTCTGGGCGCTCTTTTCGCCCTGCTGCCCGCCTTGCTTCTGCTGTTGCGCCGCGAAAAGGGGAGTTTTCTGTTCTCTCTGGCCTGCTTTGCCATGGCCGCCGGCAGTTTGATCGGCCTGTGGGGGATGGGTGACACGCAACTGACTCCGTTGTGGGGACAAGCGCCCCTTATCGGTGTCTGTATCGCCGCTCTGCTCCTGGCTGCCGCTGCCCCCCGCTCCGCATACACGGAAATTCCCCTGTCTCCCGCGGATATTCCCGACGGAAAAAGCCCGGCTGAACTGCTGGAGATTGAGCATTTCGGCCCGATTGAAGAGCTGCCTCCGCCTCTGGAAGTCAGCTTGGGCGAAGTGGAAGAGACGCTGCGCGAACCGCTGGATCACCTGATGCGTGAATGCTGTGCGCTGGATCGCGGGCTGAGGCTGCTGGAGGAACCCGCCGAAGGGGAAACGGCACTGCCAGAGGCCGCGCTGGACAAAGTTCGCCGTTCCCGCGCCGATGCGGAACATGTTTTGAACGCGGCCACGGCGCTGGCCGGACGCATTGCCCGCCTTTCTCTGGCAGAGCAGGAAAGGCCCGCCTCGCGTGACTGCGTATTCGACCTTCGCCAACTGGTGCAGCTTGCCTTCTCCTCTGTCCAGGCCGACGCCGCGGAAAAAAATCTCGGCTTGTCCTGGTATATCGCTCCGCATATTGCCCTGCGTTACCGGGGCGACAGCGAACGCCTTTCCCGTGTGCTGGCCGCGCTGCTCACCGACGCGGTACGGGCCACGGAGAAAGGCAATGTCTGCCTGCGGGTACGGCGGGAAGACCGTAGCGCCAATCCGGGCCATCTCCAGTTTACCGTGGCCGACACGGGACGCGGCGCGCCTCCCGTTCACCGCAGTTCCCTTGCGCTGGCCCATGCCTGGGAACTGGCGACCGAGCACGGCGGAGATCTGTTTGTAGACAGTACGCCGCACGGTGTGGAAATCAGCTTCAGCCTGAACTGCACCGCTCTTGACGCGGAAGATCGGGCCGTGTCCGCTCCGCCTGCGGCCCCGGCCGACAGTGCGGCGGCGGAACGGAACGTGAGCCCCGGCTCTCCCCTGATTATTCTTGCCTCAACCCGTTCCCTCAATCGCCAGATGTTCGCCTGGCAGCTGCGCGGCGACGATCATGAAACATGGGAGGCCCGTGACTGTGCGGAAGCCGTGACGCTGTATAAAAACCGCCCCGCCGCGCTGCTGGTGCTCGACGGCCACATGCCGGAGGACGATATCATCCGCGCCGTGGCCGGCGTGCGGCTGTTTGAGGGAGAGCATTCCCTTCCGCTTGTTCCGGTGCTGGGTCTGGCCCTTGATGCGGAACAGGGCGAACGCCTGCGGCGGGCAGGCTGTGAATACCTCCTGTATCATCCTCTGGGCCGCCAGGAACTGCGCGACACGGCACGGGCATTGCTGGCCGGGGAATCCCCCGCGCCTCAAGGCATGCCGTCTGCCATATCCATGAAAAACCGCGCCGTGCCCCCTGTGCCCCAGGCCGGAAGCGGCACGCCCCTTTCCTCTCCCGATGCGGGCGCAACGGCCGTCCCCCGCGTTGCCGCGTCCTCAGGAACATCCTCGGTTCTTTCCACAGTTGCCCGATCCGACGCTCAGGCAAATGCACAGGCAACCACTCCCGCGCCTTATTTGAAGAACACGAAGGAAACCACGAACGACACCCCGTCCACCGCAGCGGATATGCCCGAAACTGCATCGGAAGACGCGCCCGCGGATACCGCGGCAGAACGCACTGCCAGTCCGAGGGAAAGCGAAATCCGTCCCGAACAAATCCAAACTGCCCAGCCTCCGGCCCAGGATACAGCCTCCAGGGCAACAGGGGGGCTAACGGCCTCTTCCGTGCCGTTCCGTTCTCCCTCACAAACAACTCCCGGCAGGGACACGGCAGACGCCGGGGCCGCCCTGTCTGACAAGGCTGAGGCCCAGACAACGCCGCGCACAGGCCAGACGCCTCATGCCGCGTCGCTTCCTCTTGCGGCCCCCCCTTCTCCGGGGATCAGAGGATGGTTGTCTTCCTTCTTTAAACCCAAGCCCCGGATAACGCCTCAGAATTCTTCTGTATTGCCCTCCTCGGGCGAAGGGCAGGACGAATGGGTCGGGGAACCCGTTCCTGTCCGTGCCATTCCTGACGCAGGCGGAAAAAAGACGACGCCCGATGCCGCGGCTGATAGTACGGTTGATGCCTCATCTGTGGCCTCGCCCGAGGCCCTCCGCTTTCTTTCTCTCCAGCCTGATTCAAGGCTCAGCATCGGGAAGGAGGAAACGCAACGCCCGCCGACGCACGCATCAGCCCCGGATATGCCGGAAATACTGCCTGATATGCAGTCCGATCCGCAGCGGGAACATACGCCCTTGCTGAATATACTCCTTGAGTATCCGGACTCTGAACACGATCTTTCTGAAAAGCCCGGAAGCGCCCGTCCGAAATTCGGGCCTGCAACGGAGAGCGCCGCCGGACAGGACGAAATGGAGCAAGAAAACCCGGAAAGTCTTGAAGCTGTGCCTCTGAGCAATGTCGAAGCCATGCCTTTCCTTACCATGCTTCCCGGAGGGGCAGCCGCGCCGCGCGACGACAGCGATGAAATCGTCAATCTGACAGAGGACGACATGGTGCTTCCCGGCCCGCTCATTGTTGTGGAGCGGCGCTTTGCGGAAAGCTCGGGCGTTCTCTTCACGGAGAAGCAGGACATGGAGGAAATGCTGTCCCTCGAACGTTCTGAATCTGCCGTGGACGCCCGCCCTGCGGATCTGGCCGGCATCCGAAAAGACGTGCGTGAATCCCTTACCAGCGGGGATGCCGTGCTGTTGACCCGTGCGGCCGCGCAGCTGCGCGACTGTGCGGAACACTTCGGCCTGCACACACTGGCGGATCTGGCTTACCTGCTGGAAGAAAGCGCCCATGACGGAGATTTTGAAGCGGTGCGGCTGATCATGCCGGATCTTGACGTGGCTGTGGATCGTGAATTGGCCCGTGCCGCTGAGCAGGAGATATAAGGAAACGCTGATGAAAGCGTTTCCCGCGGTCTTGCGGAGCAAGACCGCCCGCAAGTCGTGAATAGGGAAAATTTACTTTTCCCGTTAAAGGAGCTGATTTATTCCACGAATAAATCAGCGGTTCCATAAGCTCCCGCCGGGAGACGCCCATGCTGATTTCAACGACTGAAAAACATTGCAGCGCAAAGATTTGAGCCTCGGATTTCGGACACACGGCTGCCCTTGTCCCTGCCCGGAGGGCGGAAGGCTAAACAAGCCCGATCAAAACGAAATCCAGCGCTTAAAACTTTGCGTCCCCAATCTTTTCAGCGTCCGCACAGCGCTGTCGTGCTCTATACACCAGCCCTGCGCGAAACCGCCTCTTTCAGCAAAATCTCCAGAAGCTCCCCGAACTCCATTCCCAACGCGGCCGCTTCCTTGGGCACCAGGCTCGCGGGCGTCATGCCCGGCAGGGTATTCACTTCCAGCACATATATCCCGCCATCCTCGCCCAGGATGAAATCCGTCCGGCTGTACCCCGCCAGTCCGAGAGTGCGGTGCGCCTCCAGCGCCATACGGCGGACTTCTTCCAACACATCGTCCGGCAGCGGCGCGGGACATATCTCGCCGGCTCCGTCCGGCGCGTATTTGTCATGATAGTCGAAAAACTCGCGTTTCGGCACAATAAGCACCGGCGGCAAGGCCTCTGCCCGTCCTCCTCGCTCCAGTACCCCGCAGGTCACTTCGCGGCCCCGGATCAAGGGTTCGATCAGCGCGGTCTGCCCCACGGAAAAGAGTTCATCCAACGCATGGCGTAATTCATTCCGGTCATTCACACGGAACAGATGCAGGCTGGACCCCCCGGTATCGGATTTGACGAACAGAGGGTACGGCAAATGCGGTTCCCACCCGACGGCGGGAGGAGTCGGCAGAAAAATCCAGTCTGGCGTGTTCAGTCCGGCCCGCCGCAGCAAGGTCTTGGCTACGGATTTGTGCAGAGCAAGAAAGGAACCGGCCGGATCAGACCCTTGATAGGGGCAGCCTGTCCTTTCCAACAAGGCCTGTACCAGCCCGTCCTCTCCGGGCGCGCCATGCAGATTGAGAAAAGCCGCATCGTGCGATTCGGCCAGTCCCGGTAAAGCTTCAAAACCGTCAGAAAGATCGTACTGGGTAATCTTGTGGCCCCGCCGGGCCAGAGCCTCACGGATAGCAGCCGCGCCGATCAGGGAAATTTCCCGTTCCGGCGACCAGCCGCCGGCAATCAACAGAATATTCATCAACAGTTCCTTTATGTTCAAGGAAACGCTTTAATCAGCGATCTCCAAGTCGCCGGCAACGCTACACGAAAAATTCATTTTTCAGCCGCAGGCGCTCCAGAAGCATGGCTTCATGGCGCAAGCTCCGTTCTCTGTTCAGACGAATGCTGGCCCGATGCTCTTCGCTGTCCCCATATCGATCCATGAGATCGTCAAAGCGTTCTTCCAGACTGACCAATCTGTCGTGCCTCACCCGTTTGTCCGCGTACGCCACCAGCAAGGCCAGACGCAACGGCTCGCGCTCCGGCGCAAGAGGCCCTTCCTCCCATGGCCAGTGCACATGGAAGAGCACGGCCTGCGCCAGCAGGGGATTGCCCGTCTCCGCCCGTACAATGGCCGCGCCAAGCTGATCGTGGGCGCCTCCATGCAAAATGGTCCAGGTTTTGGCGATATCGTGCAGCATGGCCGCCGCCTGGGCGGTTCGTTCAGTGGTTCCCCCCGGAGCGACGCCCATATCTTCCGCGCGGCGCGCCAGGCTCATGGCCACATCGGCCACGGCGCGGCTGTGGTCGCGGATATTGGCGAGCATGGCATACTTTTCCCACAACGCCTCGCACTCGCCCCGGCCGGGCACGGACAACGAAAGGTCAGGTGCGAGTTCAAGAGACGGATACAGACCGGACGACATGGAATTCCCCCACAGGGCAATTATAACGTGGCGTTGAGGCTGACCTTGACCGCCGGAGCCTTGAGCGGCTGCTCATTCCAAACTATCGCAAGAATGGTACGGGACAAAGACGCCGTCATTTCGCGCCCGTATGCCCGAATCCGCCCGCGCCCCGTTCCGTACCGGAAAGTTCCCGTACCGCCGCGGGCTCCAGCCGCGCAAAAGGTTGAAAGACAAGTTGGGCCACTCGATCCCCACGCTTTACCACTATCGAATCGGAAGAGGTATTGAGCAGCCAGACGACAAGCTCTCCCCGGTAGTCCGGGTCAATCACGCCCACGCCCTGTGCCACGGTCAATCCTTTTACCGCGCCCAGCCCGCTGCGTGAATACACGAATCCGGCCACGCCCGAAACCAGCGGTTCCACGGCGATGCCGGAGGGTATTCCGATCCGCGCGCCCGGCGCGATCACAAGTTCTTCTCCCTCAAAGCAGGCCCGCAAATCCAGACCAGCCGAACCGGGTGTGGCATAGGCCAACCCTTTGCCGTACAGAACGCCAGCATCGCGCAGGTATACTATATTCACCTTGCTCATCTTTCAACCACAGTGGCCCCATCCGCCGACTGACTCCGCAGCCGACGGACAGGATAGGGGCGTGCGGATTGCCTTTCCCTGTGGGGAAAGGTTGCAAAAAAGGATTTCATCGGCTTCGCCGTCTTGTCAAGAACTCTTTTCCCCGGCTCTGTTGATGCTGGGCAGGACAAAACGCTTGACACGCCTCATAGCCGCCGCTATAAGTTGTGCGCGGTGAAAAAGGCGTCCATTACGGCATTTGCCTCTGTGTTTTCGGGGCGCGTTTTTCTTTCCATTCTGTTGAACCGGGATTCCTGCGGAAATTTCGAGTTGGATAGGGTGGCCTGTCAGGGCCTCCCTTTTTTTTATTCCGCGCTCCTGACGCGGCGTTTTGCCGCAAAACCGCTCCCTCCCGCCGGGCCTCATCCGGGCGGAATAAAAGGGCAAGGCAAAGGCCGAAACACAAGGCATGAGTAAGGAACTTTTCGAACGGGCTTCCGCCCGCAAACTTTCAAGGGAAGAGCTGCTGCGCGTCGTGGGCGAAGCGGCGGAACCGGTAACGGCGTCTTTCGGGCTGGAGATATGGGGCATTGAACTCACCGGCGCGGGCAGACCCGTGATCCGTATTTATGTAGACGTACCCCCCTCCGCAAAAAATTTCTCCGAAGACGATACAAGCCTCCCGCCCGAGCATTCCGCCGGTACTGTGGCAGCAAAAAATCCCGTCGAAGACGATACCTCCCTTCGCCAGAGCGGCGTGGGAATAGATCAGTGTGCGGAAATCTCCCGCATGGTGGGCCTCGCTCTGGACGTGGAAGAAATCTTCCCCGACGCCTGGACGCTGGAAATTTCCTCTCCCGGAATGGATCGTCCCTTTTTCCGTTCTTCCCAGCTTATCCCCTATGTGGGGCAGGAACTGGACGTCACCCTGTGGGACGCTCACCCTGCGTATGCCCCGCGCAAAAAATTCCGGGGCACGCTTGTCCGTGCAGGGGAGAACGATTTTGTCCTGCGTGTGAACGACATGGCTCCGCCCGAACGCCAGGCCGATATTGTCATGATCTGGGACGGCGTCCGCAGGGCGCGTCTTGTTCCCGTTTTTCCCGACACGAGCAAACCCGGAAAACCCTCCGCTCCCGGCGCCCCCAAGGGCACGGCTGCGAAAAAGTCCACCGGGGGAGGTAAAAAAGCATGAACCTTGAGCTGAAGAAAGCCATCGACCAGATCAGCAAGGATAAAGGCCTTGAGCGCGACATGCTGATCGATACGCTTGAAGATGCCGTGCGCACCTCGGTGATCCGCAAGTATGGCGAAGATCTTGACCTGGAAGTGCGTTACAATGACGACACCGGCGATATTGAAGTATACCAGTTCAAATTCGTGGTGGATGACGTCGCCAACGAACTGACGCAAATTGATCTTGAGGAAGCCCGCAAGCACGATCCCTCGGTTCAGCTTGACGACGAAATGGGGTTCCGCCTGAAGGTGGAAGACCTGGGCCGCATTGCGGCGCAGTCCGCCAAGCAGGTGATCATCCAGCGGATGCGCGACGCCGAACAGGAAATCATTTACGAACAGTACAAGGAACGTGTGGGCGAAATCGTCTCCGGCATCGTGCAGCGGCGCGACAAGGGCGGCTGGGTGGTCGGACTCGGCGGCACGGAAGCGCTGCTTCCGCGCGAAGAGCAGATCCCGCGCGAGCATTACAAGCGCGGCGACCGTACTCAGGCGCTGATCATTGAAGTCCGGAAGGAAGGACGCGGCCCGCAGGTCATCATTTCCCGCGCTCACCGCGATTACATGGCGGCCCTGTTCCGTCGTGAAGTGCCTGAAGTGGACGACGGCACGGTGCAGATCATGGGCGTGGCCCGCGATCCCGGTTCCCGCGCCAAGGTGGCTGTGGTTTCCCGCGCGCACGAGGTCGACCCGGTGGGGGCCTGCGTGGGCGTGCGCGGTTCCCGCATCCAGAATATCGTGCAGGAACTGCGCGGTGAACGCATTGATATCGTGGTCTGGAGCCCCGAGATCACCACTTATGCCCGCAACGCCCTGGCTCCCGCCCTCATTTCCCGCATTGTGGTGGATGAAAGCGAGAACCTCCTGGAAGTCACGGTGCCCGACGATCAGCTCACCAACGCCATTGGCCGCAAGGGGCAGAATGTTAAACTGGCCGCCAAGCTCCTGGGCTGGAAGATCGATATCTTCTCCGAGTCTCGTTACAACGAAGCCAACGCCGTGGGGCGCGGCCTCGAACAGGTAGCCAGTGTGGCGGAAATTTCTGTGGATCAGCTCATTGCCGCCGGATACAACACGTTGGACAGCCTTCGTGACGCCTCCGACGGGGAACTGGCCGACAAGCTCGCCCTGGGCGCTCCCCGTATTGCGGAACTGCGCGCCGCCATCAACTTCCTGAGTCCCGTCGTCGAGGGTGTCAGGAAGGAGGCGGAAGAGACTGCCGAAGAGGCAGGGGAGTAAGTGTATGAAGGTCGGGCACACGCCCACCAGAATGTGCGTGATTTGCAGGCGGCGCTTTGCCAAATCGCAATTACGGCGCCACGTTCTTTCTCCCTCCGGCGGAGAAAAAACGCTTGAGGCCGACGAGGCTCAGAAAAGGCCGGGGCGGGGATGGTATGTCTGTTCCGCCCCAGCCTGCCGGGAAAAGTTCGCCAAGATGGGCCGGCCAAAGAGCAGGCGCAAAGGGGTTTGACCATATGGATGAAAAAATAAAAGTCAGAGATCTGGCCGCAGAGACGGGCAAGAGCACCACGGATGTCATGCGAGTATTGCGCGAAGAAGGCATCGATTTCAAGACGGCGTCAAGTTCCATCTCGCGGGAAGATGCGGAAAAGGTCAAAGCCCATTTCCAGCCGGAAGCAAAGAGCGCTGTTTCCCGCAAGGAAGTGCAGCCGGGCGTCATTGTGCGCCGTCGCCGCCGTAATGCGGAAGACAAGGACGCGGAAAAAGAAAAGGCCGATCAGGAAAGCGGGGCAGCCGATCAGGAGCAGACGTCTGCCGTCACTGCCGAAGCCCCCGCAGCGGCCCCCGTAACAGACACGGAAGACGCCGCCCGGGTGGCGGACGCCCCCGTGGCGGAAAAAGCTCCCCGGGAACACGCGCGGGAATCCGGACGCAAACGGCCCAGGGCGGTTGAAAGTGTTGGGGCGCGTATTGTACGGCCTGCCCGCATTGTAGAAGAAGTCAAGGCGGAAGTTCCCGCCGAAAATGACGCAATCAAGGCGGAACCCGCTATGAAGATGAGCATGGGGAACGACGAATCCGCCCCGGCCGCATCCGAGCCCCGCGCCCCGATCAAGCCGCAGCCCGCCCCTGAAAGCGGCGCGGCAGAAGCGGGAGAAGCCGCGTCCGCCGCTGAAGCGCCTGTTAAAGCCGCTTCCGAAGCGCCTTCAGAAACTCCTGCCGAAACTGCCGCCGAAATTCTCAAGGACGCCTCCCGCGAGGCCGGCACGGAAGTACGTTCGGACGTTCGGAAGGATACGCAGGAAAAGACTGAAGCCAGGGCCGACAAGCCCCGCCGCGCTCCCGCCGCGTCCGCCGTGCCGGAAGGCTCCTCTCAGCCCAGCCTTTTGCCCCCGGTGAGCGAACGGCGCCCGCCCCGCGAGGATGGTGAAAATGCCGAAGACAGCGCGCCCGCGCGCCGTCCTCAGCAGGCTGCCCCTCAGGTACGCGTCATTTCCCGCCCCGATCCCGCGCAGCAGGCGCGCGTTGTTTCCCGGCCCGCGCCTGGTGACAACAGGGCCCCCCGCGATGATCGTCGTTCCGGCGGCGCTTCCCGCCCCGGGGCCAGCGCTCGCCCCGGCGGCTCCCGTCCCGGTGGTCCGCGTTCCAGGCCTTCCGGCGGTGCGCCCGGAGCGTTCCCGCCTCCTATGCCCCAGCCGGGCTCCGAAGGCGATCAGAGCCGCAAAAAGCGTAACAAGAACCGCCGCACTGTGGACTTTCCGCAGGAGAGCAACGAGGATTTCGCACGCCGCAAGAACCTTGGCCTGCCCGGCATGGATGACGACGACGGAGTGTTCCGTTCGCGCAGCCGTTCCCGCAAGCCCAAAAAGCAGCAGGCCGCGGTTGGAGCCACCCAGCCGATGAAGGCCGCCAAGCGCAAGATTCGCATCGAAGAAGCCATCCGCGTAGCGGACATGGCCCATCAGATGGGCATCAAGTCCGGTGAAATCATCAAGGTGCTGTTCGGCCTCGGCGTCATGGCCACCATCAATAACGCCCTGGATATTGATACCGCTACCGTAGTGGCGTCCGAATTCGGTTATGAAGTGGAAAAGGTGGGGTTTGCCGAAGAAACCTACCTGGCTCCCTCCGAACCGGATACGCCTGACCAGCTTCAGGCGCGCCCGCCGGTGGTCACTATCATGGGCCACGTTGACCACGGCAAAACCTCCCTGCTTGATGCCATTCGCAAGACCAGCGTGACCAGCGGTGAAGCGGGCGGCATCACCCAGCACATCGGCGCGTACCATGTGAAAACCAAGCGCGGCGATATCGTATTCCTGGACACGCCGGGTCATGAGGCGTTTACCGCCATGCGCGCCCGCGGCGCGCAGGTCACTGACCTTGTGGTTCTGGTGGTGGCTGCCGATGACGGCGTCATGGAACAGACCCGTGAAGCTATCAACCACTCCAAAGCCGCCGGTGTGCCCATCCTCGTAGCGGTCAACAAAATCGACAAGGAAGCAGCCAATCCGGATCGTGTATTGCGCGAACTGGCCGAGCTGGGCCTCCAGGCGGAATCCTGGGGCGGTGAAACCGTGGTGGGCTACGTATCCGCCAAGACCGGCCAGGGACTCGACGAACTGCTGGAACTCATTGCTCTCCAGGCGGAAATCCTTGAACTCAAGGCCAACCCGGACAAGCCCGCGCGCGGGCATGTCGTGGAAGCCAAGCTGGACAAGGGCCGCGGCCCCGTGGCTACCGTGCTCATCCAGGAAGGAACCATCCATCAGGGCGACCCCTTTGTGTGCGGCGTGTTCGCCGGGCGTGTGCGCGCCCTGTTCAACGACCAGGGACGCAAAATCAAGGAAGCCGGGCCCTCCATGCCCGTGGAAGTACAAGGCTTTGAAGGCGTGCCGGAAGCCGGTGAGGAATTCATCTGCCTCGCTGACGAAAAAACGGCCCGCCGCATTGCGGAAAGCCGCGCGATTAAGCAGCGCGAGCGCGAACTGGCCAAGGAATCCCGCGTCACGCTGGAAACGTTCCTGGCCCGCAGCGCGGATACTGCCGAGGCTCTGGTGCTGAACCTGGTGCTCAAGGCGGACGTACAGGGCTCTCTTGAAGCCATTACCGAAGCCCTGCGCAAACTCAGCACGGACAAGGTACGTATCGAGATCATCCACGGGGGAGCCGGAGCGATTTCGGAAACCGATATCATGCTGGCGGCGGCTTCCAACGCCATCATCATCGGCTTTAACGTGCGCCCCACCGCCAAGGTGAAGGACGTGGCCGATCAGGAAGGCGTGGATATCCGCTTCTACGACATCATTTACAAGCTCGTGGAAGAGATTAAGGGCGCCATGACGGGCATGCTCGCCCCGGTAAAAAAGGAAGTGTATCTCGGCCAGGCCGAGGTGCGGAACACCTTCTCCCTGCCCAAGATCGGCGTTATTGCCGGCTGCTTCGTGGCGGACGGGAAAATCCTCCGGTCTGCGGGCGTGCGGCTGCTGCGCGACGGCGTAGTGGTGTACACCGGCAAAATCGCCTCCCTGAAGCGTTTCAAGGATGATGCCAAAGAAGTGCCCAAGGGCATGGAATGCGGTATGGGCCTCGAAAACTACCACGACATTAAGGTCGGAGATATCATCGAAGCCTTTGAAACCGTGGAAGAGGCTGCCACTCTCTGACCCTGCTCCGCATAAATAAAGCACAAGGGGCCGATCCGTCTGCACGGATCGGCCCCTGAGGCATCAAATGCCAACGCTCTCACCGCCCCCTGAAGGGGCGGCTCAAGCCTCAGCGCAGCTTTCCATAATCTTCCTCGCTGACGGGCTCCAGCCATTCATTTCTCGCGCCCTCCCCCGGAACTTCCACGGCAAGATGGGCAAACCAGCTGTCCCTGGCCGCACCGTGCCAATGCCGAACCCCGGCGGGAATATGCACCACGTCGCCGGCGCAAAGCGCGCGAGCATCCTTTCCCCACTCCTGATACCAGCCTCGCCCGGAAGTGCACAGCAATATCTGCCCGCCGCCATCGGATGCGTGGTGGATATGCCAGTTATTGCGGCATCCCGGCTCAAAGGTCACATAGGCGATAACCACACCTTCTGCGGACAACATGTTCAGATAACTGTTGCCCGTAAAGTACCGGGCATAGGCTGTGTTGGCTCCGCCTCTGGGAAACAGATCCCTGATCTCGTCCATACATTCTCCTTGAAGGAAACGCGCTCATCAGCGCTCTTTAACATCCTGTGCAACATCAGGATGGCTCTGTCATGGAACCGTCGGCTCGCTCGCGCCTCCGGCGGTCAAGGATAGTTTCAACACTATTCAGGAACAGAGCCTCCAGGATATACCGGCACATCCGGCGTATAAAGACATAATCCCCGCAAAAACTTGCCTGATCCTGTAACGCGGCCTTCCCGACACCGCGCGTTTTTTGCGCTTTACAGCGCCGGGCCGCTTGGCTAATGTCTGTATTCGGGCGCGCACTTGCGCCGACAGCCTTTCGCGCCCGCGAAAGGCTTTTTTTCAGCCAACGATAAGGAAACATCATGTCTGAGGCACATCCCTGGCCGCATAAAGACCTCCTCGACATCAGCCGGCTGACCGTGGACGAAATCATGCACCTGCTGGACACCGCCCGCAGTTTCCATGAGATCAACCGCCGCCCGGTCAAAAAAGTTCCCACCCTTAAGGGCAAGACCATCATGCTGTTCTTTGCGGAAAACAGCACGCGCACCAAGACATCTTTTGATGTCGCGGGCAAGCGCCTTTCCGCCGACACGCACGCGCTGGGCAAGTCCGGCTCCAGTATCCAGAAAGGCGAAACCCTCAAGGATACCGCCCTTACCCTCCAGGCCATGAATCCCGATGTGGTGGTACTGCGTGATTCCAGCAGCGGCGCGGCCCAGTTTCTGGCCGAACGGCTGCGCTGTTCCGTGGTCAATGCGGGGGATGGCTGGCATGCCCACCCCACACAGGCCCTGCTGGACGCTTTTTCTCTGCGTGAGGCGTGGGGCGGAGAATTCGCGGGCAAAACCCTGCTCATTCTCGGCGACATGGCTCATAGCCGCGTAGCCCGCTCCAACGCCAATCTGCTTTCCCGGCTCGGGGTCAAACTGCGCTTCTGCGCACCCCGTACCCTGCTGCCCGCCGGACGCCATCTCTGGCCCGGCGAGTTTTTTTCCGATCTTAACGAAGCCGTGCGCGGCGTGGATGCCGTCATGTGCCTGCGCCTTCAGCTGGAACGCCAGCAGGCGGGCCTGCTGCCGGATCTGCGCGACTACTCCTCCCGCTACTGTCTGACCATGCGCCATCTGGCTCTGGCCAAGAGCGGCGCGCGCGTGCTGCATCCCGGCCCCATGAACCGGGGGCTTGAAATTTCCTCTGATATCGCGGATTCCGACGCCAGTCTTGTGCTCAACCAGGTTGAGGCAGGCGTCGCCGTGCGCATGGCCGTGCTTTATCTGTGCGCCACCAGGGCGGAACACGCCCCCCACCTTTAGCCGTTCGGGAGGCTCGACATGCTTTTTCTCCACAATGCCCGTTATCTGGGCCAGATGTGCGATCTTCTCGTCCGGGACGGCCGTGTCGCGGCCTTCGGGCCGTCCGGTTCCCTGACTGCTCCTGCTGAAGCCGATGCCGTTGACGCGGGCGGCAGGATTCTGTTCCCTTCCTTTATCGACGCGCACGTGCACCTGCGTGACCCCGGATTTGAATGGAAGGAAGACATACGCACCGGCCTTGCCGCCGCCGCTCACGGCGGCATCGGCCATGTGCTGTGCATGGCCAATACGGATCCGGTCAACGACAACGCCGCCGTTACCCGGGATATTCTGGCAAAGGCAATGACGGCTCATCCTCATGGTCCCTTTGCCCACCCCATCGCGGCGGCCACCATGGGACTGGACGGCAAGGCGCTGGCTCCGCTGGGCGAGCTGAAAGAGGCGGGCTGTATCGCTGTTTCCAACGATGGACGCCCTCTTGCCGATACCGAAATTCTGCGCCGGGTCATGGAATACGGCGCGGATTTGGGCCTCATCCTCATCGACCATTGCGAAGACCCCTGGCTCGCACGTGGCGCGCACATGAACGAAGGCGACATGAGCGGCCGGCTCGGCCTGCGCGGCCAGCCCGATGCGGCCGAAGCCATTCAGGCTGATCGCGACATTCTGCTGGCTGAATATCTGGATCTGCCCGTACACATCGCCCATGTTTCCGCCTCGCGCACACTGGAGGTCATTCGCCGGGGCAAGGAACGCGGTGTCAAGGTTACAGCGGAAACCTGCCCCCATTACCTCCTGCTCACGGAAGAAGCGCTGGCCGGGTACGACTCCAACGCCAAGGTGAATCCTCCCCTGCGTACCCGCGCTGACGTGGAAGCCATGCGCGACGCCGTAAAGAGCGGCCTCATCGACATCATGGTCACGGATCACGCGCCGCACGCGGCCCATGAAAAGGAGCATCCCGTCGATCAGGCCCCCAATGGAATCACCGGCCTGGACACATCCGTTACCCTGCTCTGGTCACTGGTGGAAGAAGGGGTACTTGACGAAGACGATTTGATCCGACTCTACTGCCGCCGCCCCGGTGAAATCTTCGGTATCCCGACCAACACCTTTCAACACGGAGATCCTGCGGATTTTTTCCTCTTTGATCCCAATCCTGAATGGGTTGTCTCGCCGAAAACGCTGTATTCCAAAAGCGCCAATACGCCTTGGCTCGGCAAAACGCTGAAAGGACGAGTCGCCGCACACTGGATCGGCGGTGTGAAGGTGGTGTAGTACGGATGCGCGGCGGGCTGTCATCTGCCCGCCGTGAAGTGTCCAACATCGGATATCATTTGCATGGCGTTGTCAGGAAACGCCGGTTCATCATGCCGTTGTCACTTTCCTAAAAATTCAAAAAACTTTTCATGCAGAGGAGCTTTCTCCCATGATCCGGAAGAACTGTCGTATTTATCTGTGAACGCCGTGATCCACTGCGCGGCAAAACGGATGGCATCCGCCTGCGATACGTCGTCCGCTTCCATCCGCTCCAGAAAGTCGCCGATGTCCTCCATCGCGGCATACGCCATAGCTTCGGCGTCCTGCCTGGACGACGCCCGCATGCTATGTACAAATACTGCCCCGGCCACGCCGCAGGTCACAGTCCAGGGGTACTCTCCCCCTTCTTCCAGGGTCACGCGCGCGCCAAGGGAGCACGCTTTGTCCAGTATGACGGCACCATTATTCGTGCCCCTGCCCCCCAGGCACGCGCCATCCCGAAAATCCGACCAGACCGCACTCTCTGCATTCACAGGACAGTTCCTTCAGGGGCGACGGTGAGTGCGCGTCTCGCCTCCCGATCCGCATTGAGCTGGGCCACAAGCTCATCCGGGCCGGAAAAACGCATTTCATCCCGCAGTTTTCCCAGAAAGGTCAGCTCCAGCTCCGTGCCGTAAATATCCTCGCTGAAGTCCAGAATATGCGTTTCCAGACTCAGTGAACCTTCCCCAAAGGTCGGGTTGTGCCCAAAGCTCGTCATGGAGGGCATGAAAGACGTTTGGGGTTGAGGAACGACTTCGGTGCAGCCATCCTCGGCCAGCGCCGGCGGCACAGTCTTTCCGGCGCTGGTGGCGTATATCGCGGGCGGAGGCATGACCAGCCCCCGGATATCCATATTTGCCGTGGCAAAGCCCAGCAGCGGCCCGCCTCGTCCCGCCCCGTGCACCACTTCGCCGCGCACCGCATACGGGCGGCCCAGCATGGCCCGCGCGTGTTCCAGATACCCGGCTTCCACCGCCTTGCGGATCCGGGAGGAGCTGACAGGCACCCCTTCATACATGACGGCGCTTACGCAGGAGACATCAAAACCGAACTCCCGGCCACAGCCGACCAACGTTTCCGCTCCGGCCTGATCACTGCCCATGCAGAAATCATAACCTAACACCAGCTGCCGGACGCGCAAGGTATCCGCAAGCACATGACGGCAGAATTCCTCCGCCCGGCGGGAAGCGAAATCCCTGGTGAAGGGCAGGAGTAACGCCACATCCACACCCAGCGCGGCAAAACGTTCCAACCTCTGCACCCGTGAACTCAAGCCCTGAACCACACGAGTGGAAAGCACCTGTGCAGGATGAGGTTCAAAGGTTATCAGCAGGGAGGGAAGCCCCAGTTCGTGGGCCCGTGTGGTGGTTCTGCGAATCAGCGCTTCATGCCCGCGGTGAACGCCGTCAAAATTGCCGATGGTGCATACAGCTTCTCGTCCGCCCATGCAGACGGCAGCGCGGGCGGCGGAAAATGCGACTCGCATGAAGACTCCTATTTCTTCCCGGCCTTGGCGAACTCCACGGCGTCGATAAAGGTTTCCAACGGCACCGCGCCCCGAACCACCAGATTGTTGACCAGAAAATACGGCGTGCCCGCAAAGCCAAGCTCCTTGGCCTCCTTAATATCCGTCGCTACGATGAGATCAATGGCCTGGGCGTTTTTCCTGAGATCCGCCTCCAGCTTCTTCACATCCAGCCCCGCCTTGGCCGCTGTTTCCTTCAGCGTAGGCAGGGGGGAATCACTAAGCTTTTTCTGTGCATCAAAGAGCAAACCATAGAAATCCCAGGCTTTTTTCATATCCTGCCGCGCAGCGGCCACAAACCAGCGCCCGGCCAGAATACCCGTTTCGGAATTGGGCGACTGCTTGAACACAAAGCGCACATCGTCGGGGTAACGCTTGAGCAGGCTTTCCACCGCAAAGGCCGCCTGCTGACAATACGCGCAGGTAAAGTCGGAAAAGGCGATCAGGGTCACCGGCGCATCGAGCGGACCACGCGAGGGCCGCTCTTCAAGGCTGGCCTTCTTGGGCTGCCTGGCGTCCTCTTTCCATTGGTTGTGCAGGGTTTCCATACGGCGGCGATCCGCGCCGAGCTGCACGATATCCAGCGCCGTTTCGCTGTGCTCGCGCAGCACGTCGAGCACGATATCGGGATGTTCTTTAAGAATGCGCCGTATCTGGTGTTCCAGGTCCGCGTCGGAGGATGCCTTCTCAGGAGCGGCGAGCGCGCCCGCCGCGAACAGACTCACATAACAAGCGAGCAAAAGAGAAAAAAATTTCATAGATCCACCTTTCGGATTGAACTCGAATTACCCTTGCGCCGTACCTTTTACCGGGAGGTCAAAAGGGAGGCATGCCTGTTCTATCATAAGACAGCCGCAAGTAAAGGCAAGGCGGGGAACTGGGCGGTTTTTCCGTGTGTATAAGGATAGAAAACAGCAAGCATGAAGTTCTCAAGTCGACTATCACGACTGTTGTTGCACAGACGGCGCTTATTGTGGCCGTTATCGCTTTCCTTAAGTGATTTCACTGTAAGATCGGCATACGGGAAAACTCTCTGTTCGCAGGGGGCCTTTCTTGTTGCCTGAAGCGGGGAGGCAAGCTCGCCGGCATGATGAAGCAAGACGCGATGAAGGATGTCCCGTTGTGCCGCTCCCCATTGTGCTGGGACATGTGCAAACGGAAACAACGGTGTGGGGAAAGAAAAAAGCTCTTACCTGACATTCTCAGATAAGAGCGTTCTGTTACAAGACAATTTTCCCTATTCTCTTGCCTCTCTTTTCAGCATCCCATGCTGCAATGCTTCACACGATCCCGCTCCTCGGCGCGCTTGCCGTTGTTGAAGCGGTCAATCGTGCCCACCAGATAGCCGGTGATGCGGCGGATACGTTCAAACCCGACGCCTTCGCCCACCATCTGCACACTTTTCTGCTCGAGTACAGGGGAGTTGCCCTTGGCAGGGATGTGTTCTGCGTACATATCTCTTCCTCGTCTATGTTGAAAAATTACAGGGTAATGTTGGGGGTGACGTCGCGAGAGGAGGCCCGTTCATCAGGCGGACGGTGATCCTTTGCGTAACCCTTGAGGCGTTTCCATTTTTCCAGTGGAATACCCTCGCCTTCGTGCCGTCCGCAACGGGGGCACACATCGTTAATAATGCCTGTATAGCCGCACACCGGGTCGCGGTCTACCGGATGATTTATGGAACCATAGCCCACGCCCATTTCTTTCATGGCCCGGATAATATCCTCAAACGCATCAATATTGCGGGAAGGATCGCCGTCCACTTCCACATAGGTGATGTGCCCGCCGTTGGTCATGGCGTGATAGGGCGCTTCCAGGCGGATTTTGTCATAGGCGCTGATGGAAAAATATACCGGAATATGGAAGGAGTTGGTATAATATTCACGGTCGGTCACACCGGGAATCACGCCGAAACGCCCCTGATCCATACGGACGAAACGCCCGGACAACCCTTCGGCGGGTGTGGCAATGACTGAGAAATTCAGCCCGGTTTCCTTTGTCTTTTCATCGGCCCGGTCGCGGATACGCTGAATAATACGCTTGCCCAGCTCCTGCGCGGCTTCAGATTCGCCGTGGTGCTGCCCGATCAGCGCCTTGAGACATTCCGCAAGGCCAATGAAACCGATAGTCAGCGTGCCGTGCTTGAGGACTTCACGCACTTCGTCATCCGGTCCGAGTTTGTCGGAATCGATCCAGATGCCCTGCCCCATGAGGAAGGGATAATTGCGTACCTTCTTGACGCTCTGTGTCTCCAGACGCTCCAGAAGCTGCTCGAACACCAGGGAAATCTTGTCGTCCAGACTCTGAAAAAAGGCGTCCACGTCACCATGGGCACGGATGCCCAGCCGGGGCAGATTCAGGGAAGTGAAGCTCAGATTGCCGCGCCCGTTGACGATTTCCCGTTCAGGATCGTGCGCGTTGCCGATCACCCGTGTACGGCATCCCATATAGGCAATTTCTGTTTCAGGGCGTCCTGCCCGGTAATACGCCTTGTTAAACGGCGCATCAAGGAAGGAAAAATTCGGGAACAGACGCCTGGCCGACACCCGGCAGGCAAGGCGGAACAAGTCATAGTTCGGATCGCCCTTGCGGTAATTGACGCCTTCCTTCACCTTGAAGATATGAATGGGGAAAATCGGCGTTTCGCCGTTACCCAATCCCGCTTCCGTAGCCAGCAGCACGTTGCGGATGACCATGCGCCCCTCCGGGCTGGTGTCCGTGCCGTAGTTGATGGAGCTGAACGGAATCTGCGCTCCGGCGCGGCTGTGCATGGTGTTCAGATTATGCACCAGCGCTTCCATGGCCTGATAACTGTCTTTTTCGGTCAGTTCCAGAGCCTTGTCCACGACCTTTTCCGCCTCGTCGGCAGACATTTCGGGCACACGGCAGGCCAGAGTCTCACGGACGAAGAGCATGCCCTCGTCTCCGAGAATGGACTCTCTGTCCGCCAGCCAGGCGCGCAGCGCGGCCTTGACAGGCGCGGCGTCATAACCGCGGATATCCAGAACCAGAGCCAGCTTGCTCACAAAACTTTTGGCCACGCCTTTGGCCATGCCGTATTCAAAATTGGGGATGCTCTGCCCGCCGTGCTGGTCGTTCTGGTTGGATTGGAGGGCGATGCAGGCCAGCGCGCTGTAGCTCTGAATGCTCTCCGGCTCGCGCAGGAAACCATGGCCGGTATTGAACCCGCCCTCGAAAAGTTTCTTGATGTCGATCTGGCAGCAGGTAGTAGTGAGGGAGAAAAAATCCAGATCGTGGATATGAATATCTCCGTCCTTATGCGCCTGGCTGTGCTCGGGCTTCAGCATGTACATTTCGTAAAACTGCTTGGATGCCTCACTGCCGTATTTGAGCATGGTGCCCATGGCGGTATCGCCGTCAATATTGGCGTTTTCCCGCTTCAGGTCACTTTCGCTGGCATCCTTGAACGTGAGGTCACGCATGGTCAGCATCAGGCGGGTCTTGCGCTCACGCACGCGGGTACGCTCATTGCGGTACAGAATATAAGCCTTTGCGGTGCGGGCGTGGCCGAGCTCGATCAGAGTTTTTTCCACCAGATCCTGCACTTCTTCCACATCGGGCAGACCGGCCCCCTCGTCGGGGTAACGGGCTTCCAGTTCTGAGCTCACCCGGGCGGCGATATCCTCAGCCATGGCGTAATCGTCGCCGCCCTGCGACTTTGCGGCGCGAAACACTGCGCGGGCGATCTTTTCCGGCGTGAACGGCACGGTGCGTAAATCACGTTTTCTCAGGGAACTCAACATATGTTCAACACTCTCAAGTCCTTAAAAAACAGCCGAAGGCCAATATCCATCATCAGGCAAAAAAAGCCCTTCACCCCTTGCGGGGCGCACATAGCTGAAAGAGGGGAAAATCGCACGAGTACACCAGGCCCATTTCGGGCCCTTCAACGGCGCGCCTTGCAAGGACCCCCGCCCCGGAACGATACGCGCGGCATGGCAGGTCTTCTGGCTCTCGGGTCTTCATCTTGCATCACCCTTCCCGGCCTCGGAGGGCCAGTGGCATCTTGATACAAACTCACCGATCACAGCTGCGGGGACAGCTCCGGCCCACCCCGCCTCATATGCCGCACGGGAGATTCCGGATTCCCTCTTCGTTCCCCCCTCAAAGGAGGGGAGAAACCATGCCGGGTTTCTGTGTACCCTTCCCTCCGCCCGCGCGTCAACTCGATCAAAATCCTTGCGCCGCAACGATTGCACCGAAAATATGTAAGAATGATGCCGGGTTGTGGGTATCAAAAAAAGGCAAAATTTTCCTCCATTACTTCGGCACGGGTTTTGCACAACAGGCGTTGCGGAAAGGAATCCGGCATCTTCTGCCGGAAAACATCCTACAAGGGGTTATAGCATGGAAATTTCCGGTTACAGCAGTATTTTTTTCTCACAGGAAGCGGAACAAAGCGCCCGTGTACGCAGAGGCAAATCTGCAGAACAGGACGGCAGCGCCCTGAGCCTGACGGGCGGCGATACGGTCAGCATTTCCGAAGAAGCCCGGAAGCTGTCTGAAAAGATGCTTCTGGAAAAACAGGAAGAGCAGCGGCGGCAGGAGCAGGAAGCTCAGCGGCAGGCCGATGCCGCGCCGGTCGGAAACGGCCCGGCCACGAAAAACGCAGGGCAGGAAGGAGCAGCGAAAACGGGCGGTTCCGAAGGGGCTTCCGGCAGCGCGGGTAGTTCCTCAGCCGATCAGATTCAAAGCATCAAAGAAAAAATCAAACAGCTTGAAGCCAGACTTCAAACCACGGCGGCAAGCTCCCTGCCGGAAAACGTGAAGCAAAGTCAGATTGGCGTGTTGCAGTCGCAGATAAACGAATTGCAGCAGCAGTTGAACGCGATGACGCAGCAGGCTGCATAACCTTAGAGCATTTTGCGATTGAAAGTATCTACC
>CAJTSU010000033.1:0-11823 GCA_910579055.1 uncultured Mailhella sp.
CCACATTTTTAGAGTGTTTTCCTGCTCTTCGGTCAACTCAACCCGGATGCATGGCTATAGGCCGTCATGATAGCTGAGAATGACGGATCAAGCGGATCGAACTGGACGGATGGTGGCCTGTTGCTGGACTGGTGCGAGTTTGCGGGAAATCGGGAGAAAGAAAAAGGCGTCGAGTAAGAGTTGAGAACGGGAGGCCCTTTTAAGGGCAATTTGTCACGATACCTGAGAACGGAAAAAGCCCTGGCATATGTCGATTCTGACATAAAACCGGGGCTATTTTTTTAATGTTCAGGAGCCGACTTTGCTGCTTTCCGCAGGAAAGCCGTGAGTGAGTTCGTATCTGCGTTTGCGCTCCTCCAGTCGGGCAACCTTCTCCCGAAGTTCCCCATTCTCGCGTAGCAGGGCTTCCTTATCGCGGTGGAGTTGGCGGTTTTCATCGGCAAGTTCACGGCGTTCAGCTTCAGATGTTTCTAGCTTGTTTTCCAACTTTGCATAACGTGTGATTATATCACTTGGTTCGCTCTCTGATGGGGGAATTTGGGGAGAGAGCTGGGCGTTAGAAGTGTGAGTAGGTTCTTGTCCAAAGAAAAGCCAATCTGAAGAAACACTAAAAGTTTTAGCAACTTCAAAAATCCAATTCGCAGGGATTTGCTTTTTTTTTCGTGCGTTGTAGACAGCTTGAGAAGAAACCCCTAAGCGACTAGCTAAAGCCGCCTCAGATTGAGAATTTGTAGCGCTCATTAAGCGGCGTAGTACAGCTTCATAAGTTGCAGCTTCCATGAGACAAAACCTGCAACCAAACATGCAACCATGTTTGGTTTTTTTATTTGTTATCCCGCACGGATATAAAAAATTAAAAATATTCCAACCTGCAACCACACTTTTATCTTGACTTATAAAACTAAAAGTTGGAAAACAGATTTGCGGGCAGTTGACATGCAAAGTTCCCAAGCAAATCTATCAGCCGCCCGCCCCCCGGGTCAACGTCCGGGGGATTGGAAATTTTGGACACGGAGGCGGCAATGGAAATCGCAAGAGAAAAGCTGCTCGATGAGACTTGCCCGAACTGCGGGGCGGAGTTGACATGTCTTGAGGTACGTCAGCCGACTTGCGAAGAGGAAGACGATCTCGAACCCGGCGACATGGTGGTCTACTACACCTGCTTTGACTGTAACTGGCGCGGTCATGTGTCTGAGGACACTGACGAAATTCTCTGGGAAGAAATTTACAGGGACTAACCAGCTATGCGTCAGGTCTCCCTCCTTGCTCCCGGCATTGCCGCTCTTGCCCACGTCATGCCTGACGTGCGGGCAGCCATGCGCCAGATCGCCGGGAGCAGGGAGAGCGAGGGGCGCAAGGCCCTGGTCGACAAGCTCAACCAGATTGCCTCCGAAGCTGAAATCAAGCTCACTGGAGGCAATTCAAAGTCCATAAGCAAAGACCTTCTGGACAAATGGCTGTCGCCCTCCGACTCCTCACACCCTCCAAGCCTGCTGGCAATACTGGCCTTCTGTCGGGCAACGGACAATCCGGCTCCCTTGCAGATCATCCTGCGGGCGGTAGGGCTGGACGTGATGACGGATGAGGATCGCAAGTTCAGAGATTATGGCCGGGCTGTATGGGAAGCGGAAGAAGCGGCACGGAACAGAAAACGGATAAGGGAGCGGATATGAACTGGTCTGATGAGATACAGGCCGACAGGAAAAGGCTTGGAGAGAAGCGCTGCTTCTATTCCATGCGAATCCATGAGGCTTTACGCCGAAACAGGAGAAGCGCTGCTACCGTGGCGTATGAACTGGGCATTTCCAGAACGGCGGTTTCCTCCACCATTCTCGGCAAGAATCATTCCCCTCGCGTACTGGATGCGCTCCGTGCGGCGGGCGTTCCAGAAAAGTATCTCTTTGATCCGCGCCGCATGGAACAGCCGAGAAAGGATGCGGCATAAGGGCTATAGGTCTGAGTGGTGAAGGTGTAGTCATGGTAAACAGAGATGCATATACGCCTCAAGAATTAGCCAGACTTTTTAATGTATCGCGGCAGGCCGTTAATAAAAGGGCTAAGAGCGAACACTGGCAATCCCGCAAGCGTCAGGGACGGGGGGGCGGGAACGAGTGGCTTGCCTGCACCATGCCCGAGTCCACCCGCCTTGCCATCCATGATGCGGAGGTACAGACCGCCCTTGTCGCCGCCGAAGCTCCTGCCGATCTCAGGCGGAAATACGGCCCGGCGATATGCGACGACAAGCGCCGGGGAAACGCACTGGCCAAGTCCGATCTGCTGACGCGGTACATAAGCTGGCAGCGCCAGCACGGTTTCACACGGGCGAGCAAGGAGCAGTTCATACGGCTCTATGAGAGCGGCTACTGGGCGAAGCTGAAGAAGGAGCTCGGCACGGTTTCGTGGAAGACGCTGGAACGGTGGAAAAACGAACAGAAAGAAGCCGGGACGGTACTGGCTCTGGCCGACAAGCGGGGGATCACCTGCAAGGGGAAGTCGATGCTGACGGAACAGCACCGTACCATCATCCTCGGTCAGATACTGAACCCCAACGGTTACAGCATTTCCACAGCGGCGCGGGAGGCAATGCTTCGCTGCAAGGCGGAAGGGATTTATGTCCCTTCGGAGCCGACAATCCGGCGCTTCGCAAAAGCCTTTTCTGCGGAATGTTACGATGAATGGGTACTCTGGCGCGAAGGAAAGAAGGCGTGGAATGACAAGTGCGCCATTTCCATCCTGCGTGACTGGAATCTGGTAGAAGTCGGCGATGTGATTATTGCCGACGGCCACACCCTGAATTTTGAGACAGTAGTTCCAGAGACGGGCAAAGCCAAGCGCATGACACTGGTGCTGTTTTTCGACGGCAGATCAAACATGCCGCTTGGGTGGGAGATTATGGCCACAGAAAATGTGGACTGCATTTCCTCGGCGTTCCGCAGAAGCTGCATGTATTTGGGCAAATTCCCGCGAGTTATCTATATGGATAACGGCAGAGCCTTCCGCGCCAGGTACTTTGAGGGGTGTGACGATTTTGAGCAGGCCGGATTTCTCGGCCTCTACCGGGAACTGGGATGCGAAATTGTCCATGCGTGGCCGTATCACGGACAAAGCAAGACCGTTGAGCGTTTCTTCAGCTCCATGCACGACATGGAGGTTCGCATGCCGAGCTACACAGGCCGCGACATAGCCTCCAAACCCGCACGGATGAAGCGCGGAGAGGTGTTGCACCGCAAATTGTATGAAAAACTCGGCGGACGCCCCCTTACTCTGGCGGAAACCCATGCTCAAATTGCCCGCTGGTTTGAGGAATACGCTTCCCGCCCTCAGACCAGAACCCACCTTGGCGGCAAGACTCCGGCGGAGGTTTTCAATGCCGGGCGTGGGCCGGGACTGTCAGAGGGCGACATTGAATCTCTGAACAAATTCATGATGCGAGCGGAGATCCGCACCATTACCAAGGATGGCATCCGCTTCCGGGGACGGCTGTTCTGGCATGAATGTTTCTCCAATCGCCGCCATCCGGTCATTATACGCTATGACGACTACCTCTCGCCCTACGATATTCTGGTGTGCATGCCGGACGGAACTCCACTGTGCTGGGCGAAAGACCGTGAGGCATACGGCATTGCTTGCGGCATCCACCCGATGGCGCGAGTCCTCGGAACACCGGAACAGCAAAAGGCTCTTGCGGAGGAAATAGGGCGGAAGCGACTTCAGGAGAAGGAGAGTTCCGCCGGAATGCGGGCCATGTATGAGAGCATCATCAAGCCCGAAACGGAAGCGCGTATTGCCGCGCTACGGCTTGAGGAATCGGAGCCGCGCCACAGAGCCAAGGTTATCCCGCTCACGCCGAAGGTAACGGCGGAAGAGGCGGCGGCTATCGAAGCGGCCAAGGAAGAGGCCCGCGCAGCCCATGCCGCCCCCCGGACATACACACCTTCCGGTGAAAAGCCGTGGCGGGATGAGCTGGAACGCTACACCTACCTTTTCGGCATCAGATACGAACAGGGCCTCCCTCTGGTCTCGGAGGACGCGGCATGGATGACCGCCTTTGAGGAGACGCCCATTTACGAACGGAACTTCAAGCGGCGCTTCGACGCCCTGCGCGAACTTTACGATCGGCGCGGGGGCCGGGCGGCGACAGCCTGATGGAGGATTGAAATGCGCGAAGTGATTATCGAAACAGAAGCGATGTCGCGGTTTGACACAGCCGTGGACACCGTACTGGACGCGGACAAGGCATTTTCCGCCTTTGTGCTGGCCTACGGGCAGGCGGGGCGCGGAAAGAGTGTGGCGGCAGACCGCTACTACATCCAGCGCGGGGGAGCGTATGTCCGCGTCTGGCAGGGGTGGAGCCAGTCGGCATTCCTTCAGCGCCTGCTTTTCGAGGTGCGCGGGCGCAACGGTGACGTGCCCACCCATAACGGCAACAGGTGCAAGGAAATCATCGTCGATCTCCTTAACAAGAAAAGGGTGCCGCTTTTCGTCGACGAGGCCGACCGCCTGAAGATCGACCGGATTGAGGATTTGCGCGACATCCATGAAATGACGGGCGCGCCGATTGTCCTCATCGGCGAGGAAGGACTGCTCGGCCTCCTGTCGGAGCGTCGGCGCATCTGGAGCCGCGTGGCCTACGAGGTGGAGTTTGGGCCGATCAGCGCCTCGGAGGTGGCCATCTACGCGATGCAGAGCGCGGCGCTGGATATCCCGCCGGAACTCTGCGCCACCATCGCCAAGAAAAGCGAAGGTGATTTCCGCTTGGTACGGAACATGATGCTCCTGCTGGAAAAGGCCGCGAAAGCCGCCGAGAACTTCACGGTTGACCGGAAAATGCTGGATCTGGCGCTTTCCGCACATTCCTGGCGGCGCAAGTAGGAGGCGACATGGATACCCGCAAGAAAGTCGGCAAGGAAGCGGTGCGGACGGCTCTGCAGGCCCTCGGCGAAGGCGGAAAGGAAATCAGCTATCGCCTTGTGTATGAAGCGCTGGGGCTGGAAAGCGAAGCGGAACAGGCCGTTGTCCGCAGCCGTATTTCCGACATGACGCGGCACGGGGAAGTCAAACGGACGCGCACCGGCTGTGTCATCTACGATTTCAAACACCGTCCCCGCGAGGGGAAGAGCTATGGAACCCTGTGGCGTTTTGTCCGCAAGGCCAAGTCGGGGTGGACGATATCGGACTGCGCTTTAATGACGCGCATCTCCTATACGCAGGCAATGCGCTACTGCAACTGGCTGGAAGAAGAAGGCTTTGTGGAGCGGACAGGCAGGGACAGCCGGAACGCCACCACATGGCGGGCTACGGCAAAGGCGGACAGAACACCGGAAACGCCCTATCCGCCGCTGCGGGAAACCGACCCGTTCGCGCGGGAACGGGCGGCTGCCGCCACCATCGCGCGGCTCATGCTCTGCGCGGACCCTTACGCGAAAAAGACGGCACAAAACATCACGGAAGCCTGCCGGGTTCTTCTGGCCCGTTTTGACAAGGAATCCGTCACGGAAAATGAGAATGAGGAGGAAGTATGCTGAAAGAGAAGATCTCCAGTGTGCGGGCATCGCTCGGTGAACTGCTGGACAAGCCGCTGGACGAGGGAAGCCTGATCATCATCCGTGCCTGCCGGGAGAACCTCGGCAGCGCGGCGGAACAGGCCGGGGAAATGGAAACGAAACTGCTTGTCCCGCAGGGATGCAGGGAGGTGGCGTGATGGCAAGGGTAAAACCTGATCCGTATATCGTGGCCGACATGAAGGAGGCCGAAGGCGCAATGGCCGAACTGGCGCAGGTCAACCGCAAGCTGGCGAGGATTGTGCTGGACACGACAGAAGGGATTGATGCGCTGAAAAAGAAGGCGGCGCAGGAAAGCGAATCCCTGAATATCCGCAAAAAGGAACTGGAAAACGCCATTGCCGTCTACGCCAGAATGAATCGCGGGGAACTGTTTGTTGGGCGGGAAAGCGTGGAACTGGCCTTCGGCGTATTCGGCTTCCGCGCCAGCAGCAGGATTGTGCAGTGCGACAAGGTTCCCACGGCATTTACCCTGGATAAACTGGAGGAATTTGGTTTCATGGACGCGATCCGCATCTCGAAGGAGGTCAATCGTGACGCCATGCAGAACTGGACGGACGAAAAGCTCCTGACTGTTGGACTGCGCCGCCGGAAGAGCGACGGCTTTTACATCAAGACCTTTGAGGACAGACCTCTTGAAAAGTAGGAGACGCAAATGACAGAGAGGGAAGCGGTAGCAGCGGCCTTCGGCGCATCAATAGCTTTTCAAGCAGCCATTGAAGTAATGCGGCAAGAGTTGGAAAACGACAAGTATTCAAAACCTGCAAGGGAAGTCATTACACGCATTATCACAGGTTTTGAAAATGGCATGCAGGGAACTGTGCGGCATGTTTACCATCGCGCACTCAAAACAGAAATACATGAGGTTACGAAATGAAACCTTCAGAACTTGAAACACTGCTCACAGAACATGTACGCAATAACTCTGAACTCCCGATACTCAGGGAGGAGGTACCCGCCACACTGAAAGCCCTTGCCGTAACCTTGTACGACACCCTGAAACAGGGCGACAGCATCCGGCTCCCCGGCATCGGCACATTCAAGGTTGTCGAACGGGCCGCACGCATGGGCCGCAATCCCCGCACGGGGGAACAGATCAGCATCCCCGCCCGCAGGCAGGTGAAATTCACGGCCAGCAAGAGCCTTTCGGAAGCCCTGAAAGGCTGATTCCTTCCCTTTGATCTGCCTGGCTGCGGCCCGGCAGAGAACAAGCGGAGGAATAACTATGCTGACAGAAGCGGAACTCAGGCAGGTAATGGAGCGAGAAAATGAAAAATAACCACGGATTTGTAAAAGCATTGTCCGTCAACAATGCGGCGGAACTTGTGTACGCCAAACAATGTTTCTATGAGCCAGGGATGCCGGAAGGATATTACATGTCGCGCTGGTATGATGATGACTTTCTTCTCGTACCCGATGCGGGCTGGATCGTGTGGTTCGACAGAGGGAACGGAACACCCGTCTATGATGTACTTGAAGATGAAGAGTTCCGGGATCGCTTTGTTCTGTACGAACAACTCCCTGACAGCCTGAAACCCGTCGCTGACGCCCACCCCGACTATAATGAGTGGTGTGACATGCAGGATCGCCTGTATGCGGCCAGGGAATGATGTGAGCGTCTACTACAATGAAAATAACCCCTTCGCCGCCGCATGGCTGCGAGAATTGGTAAAGGCCGGAGCCATTGCGCCGGGCGATGTGGACGACAGGAGCATTGAGGATGTCACAGCAGCTGACCTTTTGGGATATACCCAGTGTCATTTCTTCGCCGGAATCGGGGTCTGGAGCCATGCCCTGCGCCGCGCCGGATGGCCCGATTCCCGCCCTGTCTGGACAGGCTCCTGCCCCTGCCAGCCTTTCAGCGCGGCAGGCCGCCGAAAGGGGATTGCTGACGAGCGGCATCTGTGGCCCGCATTCTTCTGGCTTATCAGCCAGTGCCACCCTGTCGTTGTTTTTGGCGAGCAGGTTGCAAGCCGTGACGGGCTTGTGTGGTTCGACATTGTATCGTCTGACATGGAAGGTGCGGGCTACACCTGCGGGGCGGTTGATACCTGCGCTGCGGGCTTCGGCGCGCCGCATATCAGACAAAGATTGTATTGGATGGCCCACACCGCGTTCCGTGGAATCGGGTCATTCTACGGGCAATCCCGCAAAGGCTTTCAGTCACAGGAGCAGGCTGGAGGATATGATTTTTCTGGCGGGCTGGCCCACACCCGCAACAAGGGACGGGAAAGGCGGCTATCAGGGCGGGAGGATGCGCGACGGGAAACTCTCGACGGACGTGCTGGACGTGACGGCGCAACTGGCGGAACCCTGCCGGTGGACAGCTTCTGGCGAGATGCTGACTGGCTCCTGTGCCGGGATGGAAAGTGGCGGCCAGTTGAACCCGGCTCTGTCCCGCTGGCTCATGGGGCTGCCAACCGTGTGGGACGCTTGCGCGGCTATGGCAACGCCATTGTCGCGCCCCAGGCGGAAGCGTTCATAAGGGCGTTCATGGATGTCTTGTAAGGAGAAGGTATGGCGGAACGATTCATTTTGCAGAAACGGCTGGGTAATACATGGGTACTCAACGACACGGGAGACGACAGCATGGTCTGCATCATAACGGGCGGCAAGCGCGGGGAGAAAAAGACCCTGGCAATGGCCGGGGTCATGGTTGACGCGCTGAACCGGGCAGTCTCACGAGGGGGAGAGCGGCATGATGGATGCGGATCAGCGTCTGCCGCAGACTGAGCGGGACGGTGTCGCTATTGTCGGCGAAGGCGTGGGCTTTGAGCGTATCCGGCGCATCACGGGCTATCTTGTGGGAACAACTGACCGTTTCAACAACGCCAAGCGCGCGGAAGAGCGTGATCGCGTGAAACATATCAGGATGAACGGGGTCTGATATGCCCGGCAAGCTGGTCATCGCAGCCACATTCAGTGTTCGGGTAGGTTCCCGCCGTGTCCGCTTCGAGATATCTCCGGCGGCGTCGCACGGAGGGCCGGAGGATGCCTACCGGGTACGGATAGACCGCCGCTGGCACGATCTGGGTGGAAAGCCGCTGTTCCTGCGCCGTCCGGAACTTGCGGCGCTGCTGGCGGACTATGCGCTGGAGGGTATTGCCGAACCCGCTCCGGCTCCAGAAATCCCCTACCCTTCCAGAGTGACCGTGGAGGTTTGGAAGGACGGATTTCCCTGCTGGCTTGGCGCGTGGACGGCCAGCCCGCCGATACTTGCCCATGACGGGCAGTGGATGGTGGCGGTATCGTATGACGGAAAAGTCGAATTTTTACCCTTGAAAAATGTCAGAATCAGCACACGGGGAAGAAAACATGGACAACCAGAAGGAGCTTCGGATGCGGCAGGGGCTGTACCGCAAGATTGAGATCGCCCGGAAACAGTTGCCGGACATGACGGAAGAGGCGTTCCGGGATCTGCTGCTCGGCGAGTTCGGCGTTTCCAGCCGGAAGGATATGAGTGTCAGAGAGCTTTCCCGGCTGGTGGATATCTTCGCCCGGCGCGGCGTGGTCTTTGTGAAGCCCCGCAGGCCCGTTTCCCCGGAGCTGCGCCGCGCGGACTGGATCGAGATCACGGATTCCATGCCTTTTGCGAAGGAAAAGCGCGAGATTCTGGCCATCTGGCACAAGCTCGGCTACACGATGGACAGCCTTGATACCCGCGTAAAACGGGCGTTCGGGGTTGAATGCTTCGAGTGGTTACAGGATGGCGGGCAGATTTCCACCCTGCTTTCCGATCTGCAGCGTCGGGAGAAATCCCGTGAGCGCAAGGCTGGAGGCGGCTGGGCGTGAACGGATACGCGGGCGTTCCCCGTCTGGATGAGCTTCGCGCCCGGATCGTGGAGCGGTACGGATCGCTCCACGCCTTCTGCAAGGCGCATCCGGAACTCAAGCGGTCATCGGTCTATCTGGTGATGTCAGGCAGATATCCGGGGCGGAGCGAAAACCAGATCATCCGGATCGAGGCCGCACTGGAGGGGAACGCCTGCGCGGCACGAGCCGTGCTGGCAACCCGATCCGGGCTGGCGTCCGCCCCGTCCATGAGCGCGGAGGACATGGCGGACGCGCTGCAGGAGATACGCTGCAACAACTGCCGTCTGCTGGACAGGAGAAATTGTCTGGAATGCCGGACGCGAACAAGGCGGGAAGCCGAGGAGCTGCATGCCCGGATGTGTCGGAGGGCGTATCCGGATCGGAGGTGATATGAGCAAAACGCTGATACGGGATGTCATTGCCCTGACCAGGGACGGGTGGAGGCCCTATGCGGAACAGCCGGAACTCTCGGTATACGAGCGTCTCGGCTGCGAGCCTGTTTTAAAGGGACGGAAAGACAGACCCTACTGGTTTTATCGCGGCGACGTGTATGTGTGCGTGGGATGCGCCTCCCGCTGCTCGCTGACCAGGCCGCAGGGATTTCCCGTCCCCCTGCCCATCCGGTATGCCAGCCTCCCTGAAGAACCTGCCTACATGCTTTCCCCGGAGGAAATGCTGGCGCGGCACGACCGCCTGAACGTGAAGCAGGCCGCGTACTGCCTGAATGTCTCCGAACGGACGGTTTACGACTATATCGCCGAAGGCAGGCTGATCCGGCTGAAAGGCAACCCTATCCGCATCCGGGCGAAGGAAGTAAGGGAAATGCGGGAAAATTTCGACGAGTGAAAATAGTTTGCGAGGTTCGCGACGTTTCCGGGCATCGGACGGTCTGTTGCGGCATGATAGCCGTGACAGGCCGTTTTCGCGCAGGCCGTCCTCCACAATGCCCGCCGGGATCGGCCCGGCGGGATACAGGGAGCATCCGCGAAAGGAACCGTATGTTTTCTTCCCTTGCGCGCAATCCCCGCGCTCTGGCAAAAATTTTCATCGTCGCCGTTCTTGTGCTGGCGCTTTCGGTGCTGCTCGTCTCGCCCATCCAGCTCCCGGTCATCCTGTACAAGTTGATGCTGGCGCTGGTGGCGGGCGTGATCGCCCTTGGCTTCGACTACCTCTTTTTCCCGTATTCCCTGCCCTCCGGCTATCTGAGCAGGGACTGGCGTTCCGATCCGGACGCCACCGGAGATGACGGCATTCCCGATTACACTATCTGCGACGGGTACATTCCGGCCTTCTGCGCGGCCATGCTGCGCCGGGCGCTGATTGTCGCGGCCTTCGTCATCGCGGTTTCGGTGGGGCTGTAGTCATGCTGAAGGTACTCTTCCGGCTTTATATGTCTGTTTTTGACAGGGCATGGGGGAATATTCCCGACCCGATCAAAAACCTCTTTCGGTTCGCCGGATACTGCATCACCCTCATCATAATCGGCTTTCTCGTCGGTTTCGGGCAGCTTCTGGCCTTTTCCCTGCTGGCGGATGAAGCCCGCGCCGAATCCCCCATTCCCCGCGCCGCTGAAACATACCGCCCGGAACTGATCCGGAGCGCCCGTTTCTCGTGGGGGCTGGAGGCTCCCGTGGCAGTCCTTGCGGCACAGATCGAGCAGGAGAGCGCATGGAATCCCCGCGCGGTGTCGCGTGTGGGTGCGCAGGGGCTGGCGCAGTTCATGCCCGCGACGGCGGAGTGGCTGCCTTCCGTTATCCCCTCCATAGGCGAGGCCGCGCCCCTGTCCCCGGCATGGGCGCTCCGGGCGCTGCCCGCCTATGACAAATGGTTATGGGATCGCATCAGCGCCGCCGACGCTTACGAGCGGATGGCGTTCACCCTGTCGGCCTACAACGGCGGGCAGGGATGGGTAGCGCGCGACAAGCGCCTTGCCGCACAGCGCGGCCTTGATCCCGACCGCTGGCACAATCATGTGGCAACGGTAAACGCGGGCCGGAGCGCCCCCAACTGGCGGGAAAACCGCGCCTATCCCTGGCGCATCCTTGCCCGACAGGACGCCTATGTCCGGGCCGGGTGGGGGCCGGGGATCAAGCCTTCGGGGGCGCGGCCATGAAAACGGGGCCGGTTCTGGCGCTGGTTCTGGCGTTTGCCCTGCTGCTCTGGCGTCTTGACCATGTGAGTACCAGGCTCTCCGCCACGGAACGCGAACGCGATCAGTGGCGGCTGCGGCCGAAGCGTACCGGAAGGATGCCGAGGCGCAGGCCGAAAACGCCCGAAGCTGCCTTGCCCGCGAGAGCGAGGCGGCGCGGGCGGAAACGGAACGCCGGGCCATCATGCGCCGGGCCAGCTCCGTTCCGCCGAAAAAGGACGTGGAGGTAGTGGATGATGAAACCCGCCGCCTTGTCATTGATCGTCTTAATCGGCCTTTGTAGCGGCTGCGGCCCGAAAG
>CAJTSU010000033.1:11833-26809 GCA_910579055.1 uncultured Mailhella sp.
CAACATTCCTGACTGTCCGGCTCCAGAGCGCCCCGCGCTGCCTGCCCTGAACGGGGCGGAGCCGTTGGACAGCCCCGCCAACGCGGAGGCGCTCATGATCCGGGACGATGTCATCAGGACATATATCAACGGCCTGCTGTCGGCTCTGCGCTGCTGTCAGGCCCGGAGGAATCATGGGAGCGACTGAGATTTCCGCCGCATGGTCAGCGGCGCAACCCGTCATCGAGGCGCTGATCGCGCTCGGCCTGCCGGGGGTTGTCCTCATGCTGGCCGCCATTCCCGCGCTGGTGGTTGCCCTGGCCTTTGTCATGAACTACCGGCACGCCAAAAAGATGGAAGCCGTTCTTGAGGCGTACCGGAAGGACACCCGGATAATCCTGGACGAAATGGGCGCAAAGCATGCGGAAGTGACCGAATTTTACCGCAAGAACGTCAGCCTCGTAAAAAACTACGAGCGCATGACGGATCTGCTCCAGACGCTTGTCATCAACAACACGCGGGCGATGGAGCATTTGTCCACCATTATTGAACACCGGAGCATATCATGAGCGAACGCGCGGAATACATGAGACAGCGGGAGGATCTGCTCCTGCGCCGCAGGAACATCGAAACCGAGGTGCGCAGCCATCGTGATTCCATCCGGGCGGCGCTGCCTCTGGCCGGGGACGCGCAGGATATCGAGGGCGAATACGTCATGCGCCTTGCCATCACGATGAACGAGCGCCTTGCGGAACTGCGGGGCGTGAACCGCAAGATTGCGATCCTTGAACGTGAACTGGGCCTGTAGACAACCGGGGGCGGCATGGGCAGGGAACACAAGCCTGAAACCGTATGGCGCGCGCAGGAACTTTACTGCGTGGATCGGCTGTCGTTTGCGCGGGTGGCCGAGATCGTGGGCGCGTCGCCGACAACGCTCAAGGCGTGGGCGCGGAAGTTTCACTGGGCCGCGAAGCGTGAGGAGATCGCGCGGGCGGAGAGCGAGATACGGGTAAACATCATCCGCAGCCGGAAGGCGGCGCTGGAGCAGCTTCTGGCCGCATCGGAACCGAAGGAGGCCGCGCCGATGGCCTTTGCCGTCGCCAGCCTGGAAAACCTCGCGCTCAAGCGGGAGGAGCTGGCGGCGGCGGGGAAGATTCCCGGCGTGAGCAGAACCGCGCGGCGGAAGATTGTTTCCAGAGAGGACGCCATCGCCGCCCTGCGGGATGCTGTGGAGGAAAAGATCAATCATGCGCTGGGTGATCCCGGGGCCATCAGTTCCGCTTCGGTGCAGGATATCAAGCGCTGCCTTGAGCTTGTCGGGGAGCTGGAGGCCGGGCTGCCCAAGGAAGCGGAAGACGCGCGGAACAAGGCTCTTTCGCCTGAAAACGCAAAGGCCATCCGGGAAATTCTCGGAACGGGCTAGGAGGCCATTATGGATTTGGGCGACGTGCTTCTGCCGTATCAGAAGAAATGGCTGGAAGACAGGGCGCAGGTCAAGGTGGTGGAAAAGTCCCGCCGCATCGGTCTGACCTGGGCGCAGGCGCTGGACGATGTGTTGAAAGCCGCGACATCGGGGCGGGACGGCATGGATGTGCTGTACATTTCCTTCAATCAGGACATGACGCGGGAATATATTGATACCTGCGCCGACTGGGCGAAGAAGCTGCAGGTTGTGGCCGGACAGATCAATGAAGATGTTTTCCGGGACGGGGACGAACGGGAGATCAAGGCGTTCCGCATCGATTTTGCCAGCGGGCACAAGATACTTGCCCTGTCGAACCGCCCTTCCAACTTGCGCGGCAAGCAGGGGCGCGTCATCATTGACGAAGCGGCCTTTGTGGATGATCTGCCGGAGCTTTTGAAAGCCGCCCTTGCCCTGCTCATGTGGGGTGGGCAGGTCATCGTCATTTCCACGCACAACGGGGCGGACAATCCGTTCAACGAGCTGATCCGAGATGTACGCGCCGGGAATCTTCCCTACAGTCTCCACCGCATCACGCTGGATGACGCTCTGGCCGGAGGGCTGTACCGCCGTATCTGTCAGGTAACGAAAAGAGAATGGACGCCGGAAGCGGAAGAAGGCTGGCGCGCCGATCTTGTCAAAACGTATGGCGACGGCGCGGACGAGGAGCTTTTCTGCATTCCCCGCCAGTCATCCGGAGCCTATCTGACCGCCGCCATGATCGAAGCGTGTATGCAGCCCGTTCCTGTGCTGACGTGGACGCCTCCGGCTGACAATTTTGTGGACTGGCCCCTGCCCGTGGCGGAGACGTACACAAAGGGCTGGATTGCGGAGCATCTTTCCCCGCTGCTGGCGGAACTGCCCAAAGCGCAGGCGCATTTCTGCGGCGTGGACTTCGGGCGCTCCGGTGACCTGTCGGTGTTCTGGCCGGTGACAGAACAGCGGGATCTGCGTCTGGTGCCGCCCTTTGTGCTGGAGCTGCGCAACTGCCCGCACAGGACGCAGCAGCAGATTCTCTTTGCCATACTGGACAAACTGCCGCACTTCTCCGGCATTTCCCTGGACGCCAGAGGCAACGGATCGGCGCTGGCCGAAGCCGTCCGGCAGGAATACGGCCCGGAGCTGGTGCGGGAGGTCATGATTTCCGAAGGCTGGTACAGGGAAACCATGCCGCTGCTCAAGGCCGGGATTGAGGACAGGACGCTGATCCTGCCCAGGGATTCAGGGATTATGACGGATTTCCGCTCCCTGCGCGTGGTGAAGGGCGTGGCCCGTGTGCCGGAGCAGCGCACGAAAGACAAGGCGGACAGGGGCGGCGGCAGGCATGGCGACTCCGCCGTGGCCTGCGCCATGATGCTGGATGCGCGGAAGGAGCTGGGGAGCGTCGAGCCGTGGGAGTATGAGGGCGTCAGCTTTCCGGGGATCGACCTGAACGGATGGATGTAAAGGGGAAACAGGATGGAAATGAAAAGAGAAAAGTTCCTGCAATGTCGCAATGAGATTATGGACGTGTTGAAAAAGTATGGGGCGGAAGGTTCGACACAAACCCGCATCCTCGCTTCCGCCCTGAATGAACATCTTAATCCAAGTGGATTTCAGGTGAAGCTGCTCGTGTCGGGTCTACCAGCTTCTGATGAAGGGAATGGTAAAAATTAGCAAACTGGGAGGTAAGTTTTTCCCTCTGCGCGACTCTGATAAGATTGTCTTCTTCGATACTGATTTCCGGGAACGGCACTTTCTGAAACAGTTCCAATGCCACGGGTAACAGTACTTCATAAGGAATTTTGTCAGCCATGTTTCCGGCTCCTGTGATGCCCTGAACGGTTCAGGGGCTATGGTTGGTGAATAGCTTGGTCTATCACGGTGAGCCGGAATCTTTCAACAAACTTGGTTTCTTTGATTTTCAGGCGTAATTTCTGTCAGAATTGACACACAGGCAAAAGAAGGAAGCCCATACATGAAATACGGTGCACTCAATGCGATGGATGAAGAATATGCCCGGCGGTGTTGCGGGGATATTCTGGAGGTGTTGAAAAAACTGGAACGGTGTCAGCCCGGTTCAGGGCTTCCAGCCGGAGGCGGCGACCTTCTCTGCAAAATAAAGGCTCTTGAACTGTGCGTTCATGCCATGTCCGAGTTCATGGCGGAAGAGCATTTCACTGTAACCGTCCAGCTTCATGACAAGGTGGAACTCACTGGCCGCACATGGCTGCCGGAGTAAATTCTTCGCACAGCCCGCGCCCTTTCCGGGCAGAGCCTCCGTTTTTCTGTCACACTGGCGGAAAAACGGAGGTTTTTTGTATGGCGGAAGGAATTTACGCGCCGGACGGAACATTCATCCCCTTCAGCGGCGTCGACCTCGGCACGGAGCTTGCCACGCGACAGAATGCCGGGCTGACGCTCGGCGAGATCACGGGCTGGCTTGACGTTCTGCCCGATCCCGATCCCGTGCTGCGCAAGCGCCATGATGACGCATCGATCCTTGGGGATCTTTCCGCCGACGATCAGGTGACCACCACCATGCTCGCCCGGAAAAATCGTGCGCTGAACTGCCCGCACTTTTCCTTCCGGGCCGGAGCGCCGGAAGGGGAATCCCCCACGCCGGAGGCGGAGGAGCTGTACCGCCGCTTCCGGCAAGATCTGGAGCGGGCCAACCTGCGGAGCATCATCAGCGGGATTCTCGATGCGCCCTTCTGGGGGATTTCGCCGCTGGAACTCATCTGGCGGCGCGGCGGGGACTGGTGGCATCTCGTGGATATCGTACCGCGCCCGGCGCACTGGTTCGGGTTCGACCAGCACAACAGCCCGCTGTTTGTGGGCGCATGGGGAACGCTGGCGGCGGAGCCGATCCCCCTGCCGCCGGGGAAGTTTGTCATTGTCAGTCATCACGCCACCTACGACAACCCCTACGGGCTGCGCCTGCTCTCGCGCTGCCTGTGGCCCGTGGCCTTCAAGCGGGGCGGGCTGCAATTTTACGCGAAATTCGTGGAACGCCACGGGATGCCGTGGGTGATAGGCGAAGCCTCGGCAGGCGCGGAACGCCCGGATAAACGGGATATGGCGCGGGATCTGGCCCGTATGGTGCAGGACTGCGTCGCGGTCGTCCCGCACGGCTCGAATGTCCAGCTCTTGAGCGCCGGGCAGACGCAGGGGGCCATCCACGAGGATTTCCTGTCCCGGCAGGATCGGGCCATCAGCAAGGTTCTCATGGGGCAGACGCTGACCGTGGAAACGGACGGAAAGAATTCGCTTGCCGCGACGGAGGCCCACAAGGATGTGGCCGACGACATCGCCCAGGCGGACAAGGCGATGGTCACGGACGCATGGAATGAAATCGCGTGGCTTTACGCGCAGGTCAACGCCGGGCCGGGCGTGCTGGCTCCGCTGGCCGGATACGACGAGCCGAAAGACCTGAAATCCCGCGCGGAACTGGACAAGCTGCTCAAGGAAATCGGCGTGAGTTTCACGGCGGAACACTTCATGGAGAACTACGACCTGAAGCCCACGGAGTTCACCGTTTCCGCGCAGCCTCCGGAGCTTTCCGGCCCGGCCCTGAATTTCGCCGCGCGGCGGGCCGGGCATCAGGAAGACGCTCTTGTGGAACGCGCGCAGAAAAATCTGGATACGGCCATCAAAAAGATGCTTCCCGACGCGCTCACGTCCAGCCGGGAATTTGTCGCGGAAGTTGAGAACGCGATCCGGAAGGCGGAGAGCTTTGACGATTTGCAGGATGCGCTGGTGGAACTGCTCTCTCCTTCCATGACGCCGGACGCGCTGGAGAGCTTTCTTGCCCGCGCGATGACGGCTGCGGCGGGGCACGGCGCGGCCTCGGTACAGGCGGAGGATGAAGAGGATGGCTAGGAAAAGGCCGCACTTTGACCTGCCGGAGCCGGAACTCATCATGGAAGGCGTCACCCCCGACGCGGCCCTGGAGTTCTGGCAGTGGCGGGCGAAGCTGACGGATGAAGAGGCGAAGGCTCTCGGAGAAGGCGCAAGATGCCGCGCCTTCTACGTTTCCGGGCTGGCACGGCATGATCTCGTCATGCTTGTGAGCGACGGCATGGAGGAGGCCCTGAAAAACGGCGAGACGCTGGAGGGCTTCAAGGAGCGCATCGCGGAGGCCATCAGGACGCAGGGCTGGCACGATTACCGGGTGGAAAACATCTTTCGCACCAACATGCAGACCGCCTATGCCGCCGGGCGTTACAAAAAGATGCAGGCGGTCAAGAAGTCCCGCCCCTACTGGCAGTACATGGCAATTATGGACAGGCGGGTGCGTCCTTCCCATGCCATCCTGAACGGCATGGTCTATCCCGCCGATCACGAGTTCTGGAAAACGAACTACCCGCCCAACGGCTTCCGCTGCCGCTGCGGGGTGCGGTCGCTTTCCGCGCGGCAGGTGAAAAGGATGGGGCTGGAGGTTCGGAAGGACATGCCCGGCCCCGGCGTGTGGACTGACCCGAAGACCGAATATGAATACTTTGTGCATTTTCCCGGCGCGGACAAGGGCTTCAGGAACAATCCGGGCAGGGACTGGGTGGAATCCGGGCTGGATCTGAAAAAGTCCCCGGATGTGAACAAAAAAGCCTGGGAAAAACTGCGCGGCCCGGCATCCAGACGCCCCGCGCCTGTCACAACGGATGCGGAGCTTGCCGAGGCCATCAGGCGGCGATGCAGTCAATTTGCCGCTGATACGGGAATCCGCAAGGTGATAACGGAAAGCGGCATGGACGGTTTCATGGCCACAGACAGCAAGGGAACCCTGCGGCTCAACTTCAGGACATATCCGCCCCTGAACAATTTCAACCCGCTGCGGGATCTCAGAAGCGGCTGGAACAAGCTGGCGCGGGGGAAAACGCTGACCTTCAATGAAGAATACGCCTTTGAATCCCTGTGGCATGAGCTAATCCACAACAGGCAGAAGCCCGGCAATCTGGGCAGGGGCGAAACTCCTCAGCGGCTTGTCATGGAGATATTCACGCAGTGGACGGCAAGGCGCACCTATCCGCGCCTGCTGGAGGCGCTGGGCGGCAAGGCCGCGCATCAGGCGGCGATCCTGAAAAAGGGGTACGGCTATGGAGACGAGATCAGGAATTTTGATCGCCTGCTGAAAGCCCTGGGCATAGATGACAAGGCCCTGCTTCCGGAGATGCAGCGCATCATGGCCACGGTGTCGCGTGCGGATTATGATAGCGAACTGAAGGAACTGCTTGCGGAAATGTCGGGCAGGGAGTTTATGCGGGTGGCATACGCACTGAATAATATTGGTGACGAGAGCTTTGAAAAAGTCCTAGTCCTCACGGAGCTCATATAAGGTAATGGCAACGCTCAGGCGTCTGCTCTCGCTCTTAATCTGTTTCCGGTATTGCTCCGCTTTTTCCTTATCCCCACGTCCCCAATACAGGTAGACCAGGCGGGCCAGATTGTCGTCCGGATATTCTTTCAGGCGTTGGCGGTCATGCTCAAGCCATTCGGGAACCTTTACCGCTGTAGGGAACTGCTTCGCAATCTCTTCCGGCGTGGCAATGTCAAAGAAGTATTCCATAACGCTCCTCCATCTCCATGATGGGCGTCTTGCGGACGCGCGTCAAGGAAGACCTGTTCGATATGAGGGCATGAAAATAGTTTGCGAGGTTCGCGCCCTTTCCGGGCAAGGCCCCTGTTTTTCTGTCATGGTGACGGAAAGACAGGGGCTTTTTGCATGGACAGGATGAAACAGGAGGAAAAGCCATGCCGTTTCGTGAATACTACACTGTGGATCGCTCCCCGCAGGAAATACGGGATTTGTGGGATTGGGCACAGAATGAATGTTCCGGCCTTGTTGAGCATGAAAACCCTTACGCAATGGGTGTTTGCGCCGCCATGAACTACCTGATGGGCGAAACCGAAGAACGCCCGCAGGACTACAAGGGAGTTTTCAGCCTGCAAAATGTCCTACGGCAAACGAAACAGACTGAGCAGATCTGTGGTGGAATCCAGTCCGGTCTCAATCAATCGGCGGACGATAGTAGTGAGTCCCTCGGTTCCGGCAATCCTAAGGGCTTTCTTTATAAGGCTTCTCTCCTCGCTGGAGACGTTTCGAGCCTCCATGACTGCATCAATAAGAGTACTCAAGCTGTCAGGCGCAATACGGATCATGGGGGCGGTCAGAGCTGACAACCTTCCATCCGGTAACAGAAAATCAATGCCTTTAGGAGTGATTTGCACTCTGCTGATGTTGTAATTGCCCCTTTTATCAGTGGTTATGGATGCCAGAATAAGTCCATGCTCCACAAGATAAGAGAGATGGCGGACGATTTTGACATCGTCCGATTCATCGCCCCAGGGCTTTGCCACTCTTGCGGGATATTCCTTATCAAGGCGCTCTAAAATGGCTCGAATAAACTCGTAGTCAATACCTGAGGACATTTCCGGCTCCTGTTTTTCCCGAGCTGTTCGGGGATAGGGTGAATGGGACAAGAGCCTCTATCACGGGAGCCGGAGCAATTCAAACTGGTGTTCGCATGGACAACGAAAAATGGATTGAGATTGCCCGCACCGGGACGTTCACGGATACGCACGGGCGGGAGAAGACGTTCACGCGGCAGGACTTGGACGCCATAGCCCGTGCCTATGATCCGAAAAAGCGTGACGCGCCGCTGGTGTTCGGGCATCCGGCGCTGAACGCGCCCGCCTACGGGTGGGCGGAAAAGCTCAAGAGCGAAAACGGCAGATTGTTCGCGACGTTCGCGCAGGTTCCGGGCGAAGTCAGGGAAATCGTGCGAAAAGGGCATTACCGCCATGTGAGCATGAGCCTGATGCCGGACGGCGTGACCCTGCGCCATGTCGGGCTTCTGGGCGCGGCGCAGCCCGCCATTGACGGCCTTGCGCCCGTGGAGCTTGCGAGCGGAGAAGATTGCATAACGGTGGATTTTGCCGCCGAAAACCAGGGAGATCATATGACTGTTGAGGAATTGCAGAAACAGGTCACGGTGCTGACCGCGCAGCTTGAGTCGGCGAAGAAGGAGCTGGATGCGGCCAAATCCGCCGGAGAGAAGGCGGAACGCGCCAGAACCGATGCCGAAAAGGGAAAGGAAGAGGCGGAGAAGAAGGCGGAAAAGGCCACAGCCGATTTCGCGGCCTACAGGGAAGACGTGGAGAAGGAGCGCCGGGAGCGGCGCGTGACCGCGCTGATAGAGGCCGGAAAGGTCAGGCCCGCCGAAAAGGCGGGCGTGCTGAATTTCGCCGCCGCGCTGTCGAAGACGGAAACCCCGATTGAGTTTGCGGCGGGCGACGGAAAGACGGAAAGCATCACGCTGGAGGAACGTTACTGGCGCGAGCTTGAAGAGCGCCCGGCGGATTCGCGCTTTGCCGATTTTACCGCGCCTCCGGCGCATACGGGCAATCCGCCCGCGGATTCCGTAAATTTCACGGACGTCACGTCCAAACTGTAGAGCATTTCACGATTGAAATGCTCTACGGAGTCGAGCAAGGCGAGGCTCCGCGCGACGCCGGAGTAGCCGCAATTCACTTGCGGCGTTAAGCGACGGCGGAGGCGTGAAACCTGCGGGCCAGAACATAGGGTCTGGCTGGCAAATATTTTCAATCACAAAATGCTCCAGGAGCATATCATGGCGAACGAAGGTTTTCTCGGCAAGTTTTCCTTCGGCGGCGAACGCGCCGCCACGAATGATCACCCCGGCGTGCTGCTGCATCTTCCGCTGGATGAGTCGGTCAAAACGGCGATCCCGGTCGGGACGCTGATGAAGGCCGTGGATGTCACGGAAACCACGGGCGAAGGCGAGAGCGCCGTGACCACGGTAACAGACGTGGCCTATGCTCCGTATCTTTCAACGGACAGCGATGCGCAGCCCTGCGCCGTTGTGGATGCGCCCTGCGATCCCACGGGAGAGCATGGCGAGAAGAGCGCGCTGTGCATCGTGCATGGCACGGCCAAGACCCGCCTGCTGAAAACGGGGGACGGCAAGCCCGCCACCTTCATGCAGATCGCCGCGCTGGCCGAACACGGCATTTTCGCCGTGTAGGCGCGGCCTTCCGCGCCGATGGATAGTCTAAAAAAGTCTAACCTCAAGGAATCATTATGCTTGTATCTCTGAAAGGCATGTTTTCTCCGCAGGCCGTCATCCAGACGCTCAAGACCATGCCCATCCTGAAAACCACGGTCATGGATCTGTATTTCACCTCCCGCCCCATGCATCCCTTCCCGATGATCGGCCTTAGCGATCTGGTGGACGTGGTGCAGACCGTGCCCGTGGTGCGGCGCGACGGCGTGCCGATCAGCCTGGAAGGCGAAGCCATGACCATGCAGTTCATCGCGCCGCTGCCCGTAAAGGTGAAAATCCCCGTATCCGCTTCAGAACTGAACGATCTGAAGATGCTCAGCCCCGGCGATGCCACGGTGGAAGCGTGGCGCGCCCGCAAGCTCGAAAAAATCCGGCGCACCGTCCGCGACACCGCGGAGGCCATGTGCGCCGTGGTGCTGACCACGGGCAGGCTGACGTGGCCCGTGGAGCTGCCCGGCGGACGCACCGAGACGTATGAAGTGGACTACGGCGCGCCGCTTGAATACACACCCGCCGCGAAGCTGAGCGCGGCCAGCAAGGTCAGGGACGTGTATTTCCTGCTGTGCGACATTGAAGACACATTCCGCCGCGCCGGACAGGGCGGAGACATCGAGTTTCTGGCCGGGAAGGACGTGTTCGCCGTGCTGCTGGACATCGCGGAGGCGTATGTCGGCACAACGGACAGCAAGCCGTACCGCGTCGCCCTGGAACAGGGAAAGATCGAAATCGCGGGCTATACCATCCGCAAGATGACCGAGAGCTATCCCGATCCTCTGAACCCCGGCGGGGACTGGTTGCCGAAGCTGAGTCCCAAGCTCCTGCTCGGTGTGGCGAAGGCGCAACAGGGACAGGTCTGGTACTGCGCCATCGACAGCATCAGCGCCAACAACAAGGCCACCCCGCTGCATGTCCATCCCATTGTCAATGACGATGACAGCGGCATCATGCTTGTCGCCAACACCAAGCCCCTGCCCGCGCGGGCGTCCAGGGCGGTGTGCAGGGCTGTGGTGGTGGATTAGGGGCGGGGTTCTTTTGCCCTCCGGCGGCGTCAAACTTCGCTCCGGCCTGCGGTCGAGTACCGTAAGAGTACACTCCCTTGGCCGAAGCTCGTTTTCCTTGCCGGAGGGCAAAACTCCTCCCGCCCCGTGGAGCACCGTTTTGTGTGCGGGGCGGGCACACACAGGCTCAAAACTTTTAGACTGGTTTTAGACTAGTCCAAAACGCGCGGAAAGGGGATGCCCATGCTCATGTGCAACCGCGACAATATCATCGACCTGCTGCATGCCGACTATGTGGCCGCCTGCGAGGAGCAGAACCCCGGCATCGTGGAGCGCACCATAGCGGCGGTTTCCGGAGAGGTGGGCGACGCGCTGTCCTACCGCTATCCGCAGCCCTGGCCTTATGTGCCGGAGCTGGTGCGCTACATCGCCGCCGTGATCAGCGCGTACCGGGTGGTGGAGGCCATCACCTCCCTCGTCAATACCGAGGCGTCCAGCGACAATGAATGGATACCCCTACAGAAACAGTGGAAATACTGCACGGATATGCTGAAGGATATCGCCTCCGGCAGGCAGAAACTGCCGCTTTCCGAGGACAACCCCGACCGGGAGGAGCCGAGCGTTGCCGTCATGGCTCCGCAGCCCTTCTTTGATTTCAGGGGGCTGTAGGCATGGTGAACGGCAGGATAGTACGCCCCGCAGGACGCGGGGCAGCCGCGCAGCGGGAGCGAAGCGTTTTCCGCGCAAAACGCGAGCGACAGCCCATCCCGCACAGGACGTGCGGGTGGGCGTCATCCTTCAGGGGGCTGTGATGGCGGCGCGTAAGGGCGTGTCCCTGAGCTGGGGCGGTCTCGACAGAGCGCTGGGCAAGGCGGTTCACAGGATGGGAGATACGCAAGACCTGATGGATTCCATCGGCGAGGCGCTGGTTTCCAGCACGCTGAAGCGGTTTCAGGACGAGAAGACCCCTGAGGGCGAGAAATGGCAGCCTTCGGCGCGGGCTGCGGCAAGCGGCGGCACAACCCTGAGCGATACCGGGCGTCTCCAGAAGTCCATCGAATACGCCGCCACTTCCAACAGGGTCATGGTGGGCAGCAATCTGCCCTATGCCCGGATTCACCAGCTCGGCGGAACCGTCAGGCCCAAGAAAGGGAAGTTCCTCAAGTTCAGGGGGCTGGACGGAGAAGATGTCTTCGCCAGGGAAGTCACCATTCCCGCCCGCCCCTATCTGGGCATCTCCGACGATGACCGGGAAGAGATTATGGACACCATGACGGATTTTCTGGAGGGAGCCTTCAAATGATGCGGACATTTGCGACAGACATCATCACGCGGGCGGCGCTGGCGGCCGGACTGCCGGAAGGCCGGGTCATCGACAAGACACAGAAAGACAACCTGACCATAAAACGCCCGCGCATGGAACTTCAGTTCATGCCGGAGCGCTACACGCGTTCCGGGCGCACCCTCGGCCTTTCCCGCGACAAGATCGTACAAACCCGCAAGCGGGAACTGTACGTGGTGGAGCAGGATGTGGCGGCAAACGCGATGGCCGACGACGAGGCATGGCTGGAGAGCTTTTCCTATGCGTTCATCGCGGCGCTTCCGCGCGGAAGGAATGATGCGAACGGCAACTGGGTCAACATCCGCGCGCAGAAAGCCACCTTCTCCCGTCCTCCGGACAAGCGGGTGGGAGACAGGGTGATTGAGGTATTCACCCGCGCAAACAGGCTGTTTCTCATCACCTTCACATGGCGCGTCACCGGGGAAGAGACGGAAAGTCTGATTCCCTCATTCGGCTTCAAGGTTAACCTTAATTAATGGGAGAATGATATGGCCACAAAGACTAACGCAAGAAAGGCGCAGGCGACGACAGACGAGTCTCTGGAAAGCTCCGCCCCGCAAGGGCCGGAAGCAACGACACCGGCAATGCCGGAACCGGCAGTGCCGGAGCTGGAAAGCGTTTCCCTGCTGGCGGAGCGGCACCGCGTGCCCGGCTGGCAGCTTGCCGCGCTGCTGCGCTTCACGGGCTGGAATGACGACAAGATGATCCGTGACGAAGCGTTCCGGCAGGCGCTGGCGGAACTCAAAAGCCGCCGCACGGGCGGAGGCCGGAGGTAGCGTATGGGCGACGTGCTTGAATATCTTGTCGATGGGACTTCCGGTATTTCTCCCGGCGGTGTGGAGGGCAGCGCCATTGTGGTGGGCGTATGCAGCAAGGGCCAGGTGGGCAAGGGCTATCTGCTCGGCAAAAGCTCGGATTTGTCGGGCCTGCTCGGCGTCGGCCCGCTGGTGGAGCGCGCGCGGGACATGCTGGCCACGGGTGGCCAGTCCCCCACGCTGATCGCCGTGCCCTGCTCCGGAGAGGCCAAAGGCTGCTTTACCGATGTCGTCGCCAGCGGGGGCAACGGTAAATATCCTGATGTCACGGTTTCCGGCGTGCCGCAGAAAAATGCGGACATTGTGGTCAAGGTGGAGTCCGCCGGGCAGGTGGGTATGGCCACCGTCAAGGTCTCGCAGGACGGCGGGGAGAAGTTCGGCTCGGCGGTCACTGTGGAGCAGCAGCTTGTTATTGAAGGCAGCGGCGCGACGCTGCTGTTCCCGGAAGGGGCACAGCTTGAGGCGGGCTGGCAGTGGGCGTTCACGGCCCGCCTGCCCATCGGCCCCGTCTCCCGTGTGGGGGATGAATCCAGCCCGCTGCCGACTGTCGCGGGCACGGTGCTGGCCGGGGCGGATATTGCCATTCAGATCGTCAAGGGCGGCGGGCGGAACGAGGGCACCTACCAGCTTTCTACCGACGGCGGGGAAAACTACGGCAAGACCCGGACCATCCCTGTGGACGGCGCTGTGGCCCTTGCCGACCTTGGCGTGACCGTCACCTTCCCCGAAGGGGAGTATGTGGGCGGAACCACCTACGCCTGCAATCTTCTTGCGCCGGAAGCGAGCATCGTTGACGTGATGGCCGCGCTGGAAGGCCCGCTGGCACTGTTTGATACCGAGTTTGTTCTTGTCGCCGGGCCAACGGACAGCGTGGACTGGGCGGCCATGCAGGCCAGGGCCGAAGAACTCTGGAATCTGCACCGCCCCACCTACTTCAAGGCGGAAACCCGTCTGCCCCACGACAACGAAGACCTGAACGACTTTGCGGCCTGGCTCGTGGCCGAAAAACAGGATATCGCGGCGCGTTTCGTGCAGGTCTGCCCGCAGTACGGCAGGATCACCGGCTCGGACGGCGTGACCGGACGGCGCAATGCGGCGGGCCTTCAGGCCGGGCGTTCCATGAGCATCCCGGTGCAGCGTGCGACCGGGCGTGTGCGGGACGGCAACATCAGTCAGCTTTCCCTGCCGGACGGCTGGGAGGCCGTACAGCCCGTGCTGGAAGAGGCGGGCTTTCTGACCGCCAAAAAATACGCGGGGCTGGACGGCGCGTACTGGGGCGATTCCCGCACCCTGGCCGACGACACCAGCGATTATCGTTACGAAGAGGTCATCCGCACGGTGTTCAAGGCGGTGCGCAAGGGCCGCGTCGCGGCGCTGAAAAGCATGTACGACGAAGCGGGCGACCCCACACAGGGAGCAAACAATGCCACGGGCCTTGCTTTCCTCAAGGCAAATATCGAGGCGGCGCTGGACACCATGAAGGGGGCCAACCCGCAGGAACTGGCGGATTACGTCGTCAACATTCCGGGCGGGCAGGACATCGTCAACAACGGCGTCGTGGTGGAAATCACGCTGATCGGCATCCCGATCATCCGGGAAATCAAGCTGTATTTCAGCTACACCTACGCGGGCGGAAAACTCGACCCGCGCGGTATGAAGCAAAGCGGAAGTTGATATTCCGGGATATGGGGGCGCTGCCCCCATGCCCCCGGCAGAGGCTCCGCCTCTGCACTCCGTCGGGGGGATAATCCCCCCGAACCCCGTATTCAGGGCCGTGCCGCTTCGCGGCCCGGCCCCATAAGGAGAGCACATGGCCATCAACGGGAAAAATTACGATTGGGAAGACATTCATGTCATCACGCTGACCGGGGAGCAGATCGGCATCACGGAGATCAAATACTCGGACGAGCAGAGCGTCACGGCCCGGTATGGGCGCGGGGCTGTTCCGCGCGGCTACGGGCGCGGCAACTATGAGGCTTCGGGCAGCATGGTGCTTGACCGCGACGAGTGGGAAAAGCTCAAGCTGGCGCTCGTGGCCCTCAGCAACACCGGAGGCATCTACGATCACAAGCCGTTCCCCATTGTCGTCAGCTACGCCAACGACGACATGGGAACGGTGATCGATACCCTGCGGGACTGCAAGATCAGCAAGTTCGACGGCGGGGGCGGCAGCCAGGGCGACGACAATGTCTCGCCCATCACCTGCGAGTTCACGATCCTTTCGCCCATCCTCTGGAACGGCATCCCCGCGAAAAGGGGGTAGCATTTGCGGGGGAGGGAAAGGGGAACTTTCTGAAGAAAGCTTCCCCTTTCCCTC
>CAJTSU010000034.1:0-3161 GCA_910579055.1 uncultured Mailhella sp.
GCGGCTTGACGGAAACGCACGAAAATCGCTCGCTTTACGGCGCGGCCAAGCCGCGACCTGCCCGCAATTTTCGGGGCTGCTGACAACGTCAGCAGCCCCGCCCGTGTGGAACACGGGCGAAAGACAACATGGTTCCACGGCCGGTTTCGCTTGCTCCTTCGTAACGCTGCGCGGCCTTCGGATCGGCCTCCATGGCTCACTGACGCTCGCGCCTCCGGCGGTCCGGGAGCTGTCCCCGGTTCGAAAAAGCTTCCCATTATTCCGGCTCCATGCTAGAAAATAGTCAATCTTCCCAGGAGCGCACTCATGCAGGATTTTTTTGACCGACTGATGGAAATGGGCAGATACCCCGATTTGACGCGGAAAGAAGTCTTTGTCCGCAACCGGCAGTATTTCGACCAGATTCTCTATAAAAACCATAAATTCCGGCATGAATATGCCCAAGCGTATCAGGCATGGGCACAGGCCGGCAACGCGGATCGAGCCACCCGGCAGAAACTGCTCCCGTTGCGTATCGAATTCGCCATTGATCTGATGGGAGAAGATGAAATCCGTACCCTGTTCCGCCGTGTGCTCGATGCGGCGGTTCCGGCGGAAGCCATTCCTGACGATCTGGATTTCCGGGACACGCTGCCGGGAGGCACCTGTGACGCCGACCCTTCCCATGCCGCGCTGATGGAACCGCTGCGCCGCTTCTGGCTACGCCTTGCGCTGCCCGATGTATGGGAAGAAGATGAACTGTGACGCCCGCCATGTCGCCCCCGGAAATATCCGCGAGGCAAGGCATGGACGAAAAACACTCTCCCTTTTAGCCTGCAAGGAGTCCTCAAATGGGCCTTTTTCTTGATGATGTAACGACCAATGAAACCCCCGAGGAAATCAAGGCGCGCGAACGGACGCGCATGGTGAACTGGATGCGCAGTGTGCTGGCGGAAAAAGACAGCCCGGCCGCGCAGAAGGCTTTCATGGCAAAAGTCCACGCGTCCGCCGCCTATCACGGCATTACGCTGGAAGAACTGCTGGAAGGCATGCCGGAAAAAAACGCCGATCCGGTTTCCCTGAAATAATGACAAAGGCTATTATGGCGTGGTGCTGAGATAAACCTTGACCTCGCGCCTCCGGAGGTCAAGGTTATTTTCAACTCTATTCTACAACAGAGCCTTTTCCATCAAAAAAGCACTTAATTCCCGGAAGAGCTCGCTTCCTCCAGCATGAGCCGGGCGGGTTCATTATCCGGCTCAATCTCCAATGCCTTGCGCAGATAATCAATAGCCCGGCGGGGCTGGTCGGCATCAATGAAGCATTTGGCAATCATCTGAAACAGGCGGTGCTCGTCGCGGTAATACGAAACAGCCTCGCGAAAGGCTTCCTCCGCCTCGGAAAACTTGCCCTGCGCCACCAGCTTCTGCCCCATGTTCAGCGCCCTGTCCAGCTTCTGCTTGCGGGCGAACGCCTCGTCGCGGCTTTCCTGGCCCGCCTGCGCCGCCATTTCCTTGTAGGCCGCGCCCAGCTGGATGAACAGCGCCTTCTCCTGTCCGGGCTGATAGGCCAGCGGCCGCTTGAGATAACGCTTCAGTTCCTCGTCACGCGCCAGAAAACCTATGCCGTCGCGCAGCATACTGCGCATGTCCGTGGGCAAATTGCTCATCTGCGCCAGATCGCGCAGAGCCATAACCGCTGACGCCAGCGCGCGCAATGTATCCCCTTTGAGATAATACACCCGTATGCGCCCGAGTTGTTCGCGAGTTTTACGCAAGTCCATGAAACGCCTCCTTCATCACCGTCGCGTGTCGCGCCATATTGCCGCAAGCTTCGATTCAAGGCAAGTTTTGCGGGCATCCCGTCCTGGCCGCCCTGCCGGAAAGCCGGCTTTCTCAGCCGGACAAAAAACTCTCCGGGGTTTTCCGCGCGCTGGCCCGCGCTGGACGGATGCCGCTGTTCATGATAATCAAACAGCTCACGTCCGTGTACTGCCGTCGTTTTCATGGAGATTACGACGGATTTTTCAGGTAAACGTCTTTTTTTGGGAGCTTTCGGTTATGAGTGATGTCGCACTAGCCAAGCCTTTCGTGCAGGCCACTATTAACGTGCTCTCCTCCATGACCGGGCTGTCTCCTGTTCCCGGCAAACCGTATATAAAAAATACGGATAAAGCGCAGGGCGACGTATCCGCAATCGTGGGTATTACCGGCTGCAAAAGCGGAGCCATTGCGCTTTCGTTCTCGCAGTCATGCGCCATTGCTCTGGTCAAGGGCATGCTGGGCGACGCCATTGAGGACATCATCGCCGACACCCGCGACGCGGTGGGGGAAATCACCAACATGATTTCCGGCCAGGCCCGCGCCACGCTGAGCGAAATGGGCCTGCCCCTGCAAGGGTCCACGCCGTCCATCATCTTCGGGGCGAACCATTCGCTCTCCTTTCCCGGTCAGGTTACTACCGTCGCCATTCCCTTTGAAACCGATTACGGCACGTTCACGCTGGAATTCTGCTTTCAATAGCACTTAACCGTCATGTCTTCCAGCAGCCATACAACTTCCCCGGTCGACGTGTCTCCACATTCGGAAGTATTGACCGGCATCCGCCTGGGCCTGCCGATCCTGATCGGATATGTGCCGCTGGGCATCGCCTATGGTGTGCTGGCGGTCAAAAACGGGATTCCGGCCATGTGGGCCGTGGCCATGTCAGTGTTTGTCTTCGCCGGAGCAGGGCAATTCATCGCCGCGGGCATGATTGGCGGCGGCGCGTCCATTCCGGCCGTTGCCCTGGCCAATCTGATGGTCAATTTGCGGCACATCCTGATGTCCGCCGCCCTGACCCCATACGTACAGCCTCTGCCGCCCGCCGTGCGCTCCTTGTACGCGGCCGGGGTCACGGACGAACTTTTCGCCGTGCAAATGGCTGATTTTCGCGGCGGCGCGCCGTGCAGCGGATGGAGGCTTTTTGCCTGCAATCTGACCGCCCAATCCGGCTGGGTCATCGGCACGGCTCTGGGCGGGCTCTCCGGCTCCTTTATCACCGATATCAAACCATACGGCCTTGACTTCGCCCTCCCGGCCATGTTTCTGGCTCTGCTGCTTCCGTTGTGCGGCGAGCGGCTGCAACTCGCTACAGCCCTGACCGCCGCTCTGCTTTCCCTTCTCTTTACCATGGCCGGAACC
>CAJTSU010000034.1:3186-3416 GCA_910579055.1 uncultured Mailhella sp.
GCCCGCCGCCTCTGTCGGGCTTTTTCTGAGCAGACGCAAAAGCGTACCCCGCACCCCCCGCGGGCGCGGCGAACATACGGCGGCCTCTCCCCTGGAAGAGGATTCCGCATGACGCACCTTGAACTGGCCCTGTGCACCGGCGGCATGCTCCTGGGCACCTTTCTGCCCCGCGTGCTGCCCATGACCCTTCTTGCGGGCAGACCTCTGCCCGAGGCGGCCCGTGTATGGCT
>CAJTSU010000034.1:3426-8948 GCA_910579055.1 uncultured Mailhella sp.
CCTGCCGCCATTCTTGCCGCCCTGGTCGCTCCTGAAATTTTTCTTGTGGACGGCAAGCTTGCCCTGAGTATGGACAACACCTTCCTTGTCGCCGCCCTTCCTTCCATTTTCGTCGCCTGGAAAACCAGGAGCCTGTTCGCCACCCTTGCCGCGGGCATGGCCTCCGTGGCTCTGCTGCGCTGGGGGGCGGCATGAAGGGAGCCGGCCGCGCGCTTTTTCCCGCGCTTCTCATCTTTGCCCTGCTGGCCGCGGGCTGCGCTTCCGTCCGGTCGTATGAGCAGCGGGACGGCATGTTCGGCCGCCCTTCCGGGAGCGAATCCCCGAGCAGCAGGCCGTATACCATACTCGGCCAAACCTATTATCCTTATGAATCGGCCGACAATTTCTCACAGACGGGCGTCGCCTCGTGGTACGGGCCCGGTTTCCACGGCAAGAAAACCGCCAATGGCGAGAAGTTCAACACCAATTCCCTGACCGCCGCGCACAAGGAACTCCCTTTCAACACCATGGTGAAAGTGACCAACCTGGCCAACGGACGCAGCACCACGGTACGCATCAATGACCGGGGCCCCTTTTCCAAGAATCGCATCATCGATCTGTCCAAAAAGGCGGCGCAGGAAATCGGCATGCTCCAAACCGGTACGGCCAGAGTGCGGATTGAGGCCATTACGTCGCAAACGGGCAGCCGTCGTCCCGCGAGCCGCTCGGAAGACGCCCGCCGGGTTCTGGAAACACTGGAAAAGGTCAACGCTTCCATGGGGCGGCTGGAGCAGGTGGGCCGTGCGCTGGCCCGCATCTACATTCAGGTCGGGTCGTTTTCCTCCCCGGCAAACAGCCGCCTCGCCACCACCACGCTGAAGGAACTGGGAATCAGCGGCAGGGTTCGCACATCCGGCAATCGCCACATTGTACAGGCGGGCCCCTTCCGCACCCGGCAGGAAGCACGCGACGCCATGCGCAGCCTGAGTACACGTTTCTCCGGCATGTTCATGCTGGAGGAATGAAAGGCGATTTTCATGTTTGACGCACCCTCAGCGCACGCGGCTTCCTCCGTCCCCGCCCCGCTTTCAGCTCCGCTCCCGGCCCCTTTTCCGGCAGGACGCACAGGCGTGCTCACCCGCGCCCTGTTGCGCATGCCGCACCTGGCAACCTTTCTCGATTCCGACCTGCTGTTCCGGCCCGCCCTGCTTCAGTTCGGAGATCAGCCCGTCACGGCGCTTGCCGGAAAAGAAGGTCTTCCCTCCGCCGCCGGAACCAGGGAGCTGGCTCTTTCTCATAATCTGCCCTATCTCGCGCTGGAAGACGGCTTTCTCCGCTCTCTGGCCCTGCCGGGACGCGACGCGCCGACCTGTTCACTCATCGCAGACTCCGTCGGACTGTTCTACGACGCGGACCATCCCTCATATCTGGAAAACCTGCTGAACTCGTCAGGCTGGGAAACCCCTTCCCTCATGGCTGATGCCGAACGCGCCATGCGCGCCATGCTTGCGGCCCGCCTCAGCAAGTATAACCACGCGCCGCATGCGTCGCCCTATCAGCTCTGCACGCCAAGCAACCGCACCCGCATCCTGGTTATCGATCAATGGGAGGGCGACCCCAAGGTCAGCTCAGGCAAGGCCGATGCCGAAACCTTCCGCCTCATGCTGGAGCAGGCTCACAAGGCGCATCCCGGCGCAGCCGTGTTCATCAAACCCCATCCGCTCACCCTGGCGGGCAAGAAACGCGGCTACCTTGCCACTCTGGCGGCGGAATACGGCACGCGCGTCATTGAGCACGACTTTTCCGCTCCCTCGCTTCTGGCCCAGGCCGATGAAGTGTACACCGTTTCATCGCTCATGGGTTTTGAGGCCTTGCTGCAAGGCAAACCGGTGCACTGCTTCGGTGTGCCTTTCTATGCCGGATGGGGCCTGACGCGAGATCGCATACCCTGCCCGCGCAGAACCAGACGGCGCGGCGTAACGGAAATCTTTGCCGCCGCCTATATCCTGTCTTCCCGTTATGTGAACCCGATTACCGGAGAAGCCTGCTCCATACACGAAATCATCCGCCTTCTCGCCGGTCAGCGCCGCCAGAATGACGCAAACCGCGGCTATGCCGCCTGCCTGGGCTTCTCGGGCCGGGCCGTGCGCAAGACAGGCTATTTTCTGTGGAGCACAAACGGAAACATGCAATTTTTTCGTGATGCATCTTCCGCCGTGGACGAAGCGGCCATGCGTAAAAAACCCTCTTGTCCCGCGCGCGTGGTGGTGCGCGCCTCGCAGGAACCGGGCGACCTTGCCGCCCGCTGTGCGGCGGCCGGCCTGCCCCTGATCCGCACAGCCTGGGGCATCCTGCGTCCCCCCGTGGAGAACGCCGGCCCCCTGCCTCTTTCTCTGGCCCGGGACAAACAGGGCATGTATTACGACGCCTCACGCCCCAGTGAGCTGGAGCACATTCTGTCGGACTCGCCGCAGCTGAACGAACCGGACATGCTCGCCCGTGCCCGCGCCCTGCGTGAATCCATGCTTTCGCTGTACGCGCGCCCCTTCCCGGAGCAAGACCCCGAAGCCGCCGCCATGCTGGAAGAACTGGATCGGGCGGACGCCGTTCGCGGCAATCGCCCGCTCTTCGTGGTGGCGGGCCAGCTTGTAGCCGCTCCGCGCGGCAAGGATTCCCGCGTGGAGGGGCATGAACGGGAAGAGGAAATACTGCGCTTTCTGCGCCGCAAAAACCCTGACGCGCTGCTGGCCCGGGTGGTCTTCGGCAGGCCCGGCCGCCGCGCCCGGAAATGGGAACCGGGCCCGGAGGATCTGCACCTCCGCCTGCCCGATCCCGGCCCCCTGCTGCACCGCGCGGCGCGCATCACCGCGCTGCATACCGTGGACTCCCTGGCCGGTTTTTATGCCCTGCTGTACGGTATTCCGGTCAACACATGGGGGACGCCCTTCTACGCGGGCTGGGGTCTGACCGACGACGCGCTGGCGTTTACCCGCCGCACGCGCGTCCTCACTCTCGACGCCCTGGTGGCGGGCTGCCTCATCCTCTACCCCAGCTATTACGACTGGTACTCCGGCCAGTTCTGCGGGCCGGAGGAAATCTGTCATATTCTCACCCGGCCACGCCCGCCGCTACCGCTCCGCGAGCGCCTTGTCCGCTGGGTACAGCAGAACCTGTTCTGGCGCTTCAGAGACAACGGACTGCCGCTGTAAAAGCCTGAATTGAATCCCCATGGGTACAGGGGACTGAAATATGACGCTTTGTTGAAAACATTGCTTCCGCGACCGCGTGATGACGCGATCGGCCTTGCCGATACTCGCTCCCGCTTGCGTTTTGCGCTCAAAACACTGCGCCCGCACTCCGTACGCCCTCCATGCCCGCCGCGCTTGCGCCTCCGGCGGTCAAGGACATGTTCAACACCATTCCGCAACAGCGCGGGACGGAATATCCAGCTGCCGCATGGAAGCGGAACGCTTTCCGGTACTCCCGGAAAAGTTCTCGTCCACTACCCCTTTTTCATACAGCTAAAATAATATTAATATGCGTTCTTCTCCAAAAAACTAAAGCGTTTTTATATACTGCCGTTAAACATGGCATACGCGTGCATGGCACCGTCTTTTTAAACCTGCCGCGCCGCATGTGCCCCGGCTTCTCCCGGCAAGCAGGACAACATACGGAAAACTGACCTTCACCGATGAACATTCATACAGGGAAGAAACGGTGTTTCCCTGGCATCTGCCTTTACCTTGGAAAGACTTTTGCTGATTGAACAATCAATTTATGGCAATATGTGCCGCCCAAGAGAGCGCAAGCCTGCCATGGTTTCGATACACAGACGCCAATCGCTTCGTATTTCTCTTGGCATATGTATCATGGTATAAATCTTGCTTTAATAACGAAAAGATTAAAAAGGAGCCGTCATGAGCCTTACTGTGAGCCATAACATGATGGCTGCCCGTAATGCCCGAATATTGAATTCCCACTATCGCAAGCTGGGCGATTCTCTCAGGCATCTTTCCTCCGGCCTGCGGGTGGAAAGGGCGGCGGATGATGCGGCAGGGCTGGCCATCCGGGAGCTGATGCGATCGGACATCGCCACGCTGAATCAGGGCATCCGCAACGCCAACGACGCCATTTCCCTTATCCAGACCGCCGACGGCGCGCTGGCCGTTATCGACGAAAAACTCATCCGCATGAAGGAGCTGGCAGAACAGGCCGCCACAGGAACCTACGACTCCACGCAGAGAGAAATCATCAGCCGCGAATTTCAGACCATGGGCGCTGAAATAGACCGCATCGCCTTTTCAACCGATTTCAACGGGATAAAGCTCCTGGACGGCTCCCGCGCCTTTCCTCATGACGGCACGGGGCTGGATTCCTGGGGAAGGCTGAAAATCCATTTCGGTACAGGAAACGATTCCGCAGAGGATTATTACTATATCAGCATGGGCGACGCCAGCCTGCGCGGACTGGGCCTTGCCGTGGGAAACGGCAGATGGTGGGACACAGCCGTCATCGACTATGAAAACAAGAAGCTCATTTATGACGTGAGCAGCGCCGTCGCCGGTCTGGATGACGGAAGCCCGATGGGGGCGGCAGGTCTTAATGGCATAGATTTATACACACTGCCGATCGGACTGAACAACATCAAGATTACTTCCGGAGCGACCGCAAACGGAGCGCACAAGCCGCACGTCAATCTTTTCACCAATACCGGCCAGCAGCTTACCGGGGTAAACCCCGATCTGGATCGCGGTACGACTGCAACGCCCGGAAACATGTGGTGGAACGGCCTGTCAGGTCAGGCGATTGTGGACAGCGGCATCAAAAACGGAATATTCAGCCCCGGCGCCGTGTATGACGGAAGCAGCATTATCGGCGATCAGGCGGGGCAATCAATCAACGCCGGCGGCGCGACCATTACCACCGTTACCGAGCAGAACGAGATCAAAAGCGGGGCAGGGAACGATGAGGTGATAACCATCGACACCGTCACCAACGACCTTGTCTTTCTGATTGGGGGCCACAGCGCAGGCTCCGTGGTATGCAACCACTACAAAATGCGGATTGAAGCAGACTTTGACGACAGATTTATCAAGAACCTGATGGGCGGAGATACGGGCGGCGCCATTCCCATTAATACGCAGCAGCTGGCTCAACAGGCACTGCCCCGCATAGACAAGGCCATTGTCAGAAAGGACAACGTGCGCGCCCACCTCGGCGCGATGCAGAACCGGCTGGAAAACACCGTCACCAACCTTGAGATTCAGGCAGAAAACATGCAAGCCTCGGAATCACGCATCTCCGATACAGACGTGGCCGGGGAAATGACGAATTTCACGCGCAATCAGGTGCTGACCCACACCGCCACGGCCATGCTCGCCCAGGCCAACTCCCTGCCCGACCTTCTTGCCGGATTGCTGAACAAATAGAAAGGCTCTGTCATAGAACCGCGTTGGCAGCGTTACGGGAAGGAAGAAGCGGCGGAGGTCAGTCTTCCCGGCCGCGGGCAGGCACGATTGGGGCGGAGCCTTGCGTTGCTTCGC
>CAJTSU010000034.1:8998-20301 GCA_910579055.1 uncultured Mailhella sp.
TAGCGCCGCCGCAGCTCGTCCAGCGCACCATCCAGACGCGCCCGCCTGTGCTCCGTTTCCGCCGGGCTTGCCTTGCCGGGCATCGCGTCCAGCAGACTGAGCTGCACAGGCTTTTCATCGTCAAATCCCGAAATCCCCAAACCGATCAGGCGCACGGGTTCCTCAAGGGAAAGAGCGTCCAGCAGAGCACACCCCGCCTCGTACAGACTTTCCGTGCTGCTGATTCGCGCGGCAAGCCGCATCTGGCGTGTCACGGTGCGGAAATCGGCGTATTTGATCTTGAGTGTGACGGTGCGCCCCGCAAAGCCATGCCGCCGCATGCGAGCGCCAACCCGTTCGGCATGCCGGAGCAGCCAGGTCTTGAGAAAATCCCTGTCACGGGTGTCTTTTTCAAAGGTGGTTTCCGCGCTTTCCGACTTGGGCGGCGTGTACGGCACCACCTCGCGCCCGTCGATGCCCTGCGCCCGCCGCAACAAGGCCGTGCCCGCCTTGCCGAAACGCCGTTCCCAGAATGCTTCCGGACGGGCCAGCACATCGGGCACGGAACGCACGCCCAAGGCCGCCAGCGCCGCGATGAACTTCTTTCCCACCCCGGGAATGCGCGCAAGCTCCAATTTTTCCAGAAAACGGGATACATCCTCATGCCGGAGCAGATACAACCCGTCCGGCTTGTTGATGTCCGAACAGATTTTTGCCAGAAACTTCACCGGAGCAATCCCCACAGAACAGGTAAGCCCGCCCGTGGCTTCACATACTGCCCGTTTGAGGGCCATTCCCATATTCTCCACCGGCCCGAACAAGCGCTCCAGCCCCGTGGCATCAAGATAAGCCTCGTCAATGGAGGCCATTTCCACCAGGGGGGAAAAACCGTGCAGCACGCCTTCCACCACGCGCGACATCTCTCTGTACCGCTCGTGTCTGCCCGGCACAAAAATACCGTGCGGGCACAAGCGTTTCGCCTCGTTGATGGGCATGGCCGAATGCACGCCGAACTTGCGCGCCTCATAGGAACAGGTGCTCACCACACCCCGCTTGCCCTGCCCGACGATCAGGGCCTTGCCCCGCAGTTCCGGGTTATCCAACTGCTCAATGGAGGCAAAAAAAGCGTCCATGTCGATGTGCATGAACCAGCGAAGAGGAGAAGAGCCGGGGCTTTCAGAGCTGTTTACCATAATGCTCGCAATACTCTGCCGGGGAAGAGCGATTGTGGGAAAATCCGCGGCATCGCCCCGGAAAACGGCGTGTATCCGGACATAACTCCAGATATGCCGCGGGCCGGGGAAAGCCGCGCAAATCCGCGTCTTCCCTTGACAAGAGCATATTCTGACTCTAAGGATGAAGAGGCATTGCGGCAAGCGAAAAATTTGAGCGCCATGCAACATCGAATACTTCGTATTCAATGTTAATATCGCTTTGCCAAAAGCGTGATTTCGGTTCGCTCATGGCGGCTGCGCCGCCGCGCCGGGCTTGCGCCTGACGGCCGGCATTCCGAAATATTTCCTGTTTGCGGAGTACCAGGCATGTGCCGGAACGCCGCGCTTTTCTTATTCCCCCTTTCTCCCAAGGAGTGGGCAGAATTGGCCAAAATGACGACCATGCAGAAATGGAGCGTGGATGATTCCGCCGAAATGTACGGCGTACGCAACTGGGGCGCGGGGTATTTTGATATTTCCAAAAAGGGCGAGGTGGTTATCCGCCCCTTCGGGCGCGAGGGCGGCCCGGAAGTCAGCGTGCCGGAGATTATCCGGGGCATTCAGGAACGCGGTTACGACATGCCCGTTCTCCTGCGCATTGAAAACATTCTTGATTCCCAGATATCCCTGCTCCATCAGAGCTTCCGGGCGGCCATCTCCGAACTTGGCTACAAGGGAGAATACCGCGGCGTCTTCCCCATCAAGGTCAACCAGCAGCAACAAGTGGTGGAAAGGATCTCCCAATACGGCCGCACATACCACCACGGGCTGGAAGTAGGCTCCAAGGCGGAACTCATCGCCGCCGTTTCCCAGCTCAAAAGCAGCAAAGCCTGCCTTATCTGCAACGGTTACAAAGATGAGGAGTTCGTCGATCTCGGCCTGCATGCCCTGCGCATGGGTCTGAACTGTTTCTTCGTGCTGGAAATGCCGGGAGAACTGGACACCATTCTGAACGAGGCGAAAAAAATGGGCGTGCGCCCGCAGATCGGCGTGCGCGTCAAACTGACCACCAAGGCCAGCGGCCACTGGTCCGAATCCGGCGGCGAGCGTTCCGCCTTTGGCCTGACCTCAGCCCAGATCGTCGATGTGGTGGACATCCTGAAGCAGCACGACATGCTGGACTGCCTCAAACTCATGCACTACCACCTCGGCTCTCAGGTGCCGAATATCCGCGATATCCGCGCCGCCGTCATGGAAGCCACGCGCATTTATGCAGGGCTGGCGCAGGAAGGCGCGGCCATGGGCTATCTTGACCTCGGCGGCGGGCTGGCCGTGGACTATGACGGCTCCCACACCAGTTACGTCAGTTCCCGCAACTACACGCTGAACGAATATTGCACCGACGTGGTGGAAGCGGTCATGACCATTCTCGACACGCAGGGTATCGCGCATCCGCACATTGTCACGGAATCAGGCCGCGCCACCGTGGCCTATTATTCCATTCTGCTGTTCAACGTGCTCGACGTCAGCCTGATCGAAGTGGGCGCGCTGCCCGACACGCTGCCCGAAGACACGCCCGCGCCCGTGCTCAACCTGCGGGAAACCCTGCAAAACCTGAACCTGCGCAACATGCAGGAATGTTATAACGACGCCGTGTACTACTATGATGAAATGCGCCAGCTTTTCATCACGGGCCGCGTCACCCTGCGTCAGCGCACCCTGGCGGAACGTTTCTTCTGGGCCGTCATGCGCGCCATTGCGCAGGAAAAGGGCAAGCTCAAACACAGCCCCAAGGAATTCAACGAGCTTGATTCCACGCTTGCGGACATTTATTACTGCAATTTCAGTGTGTTCCAGTCTCTCCCCGACTCCTGGGCCATTGATCAGATCTTCCCTATCATGCCCATGCACCGCCTGCATGAAGAACCGACCCGGCAGGGCATCCTGTCCGACATGACCTGCGACAGCGACGGCCGCATTACCCACTTCATTGACCCGCAGGGCCACAAAAACACGTTGTCGCTGCATCCCCTGCGTGACGGCGAAGAATACTACCTGGGGGTGTTTCTGGTGGGCGCGTATCAGGAAACGCTGGGCGACCTGCACAACCTGCTGGGCGACACCAATGTGGTGTCCGTGCGCATTGAGGAAGACGGAACCTATGAATTTGTGCGCGAACTGAACGGCGATTCCATTTCAGACATTCTCGCCTACGTGGAATATGATCCGCGCAAGATTCTGGAAGATATCCGCAGTTCCGCCGAACTCGCCGTGCGGGAAAAGCGCATGACCCCAAAAGAGCGCTATGCCCTCATGCAGGCGTATGACAACGGCATGCGCGGCTACACGTACTTTGAGCGGTAGAGCCTTTCAAAATTGAAATGCTCTCGTGCCATGTGCCACTGAATGCTTCGTGGAGGTTACTTCGATGTGACATGGCACCAGACCGAACGGCAACCCAAAGGAGGCGAAAATATGGCGAAAGTGCTGATTATAGGCGCGGGCGGCGTCAGCTCGGTTGTGGTTCACAAATGCGCCCAGGCGGCGGAAGTTTTCGATGAAATCGTGCTTGCCAGCCGCACCAGGGCACGTTGCGACGCCATCGCGGCCGACGTGAAAGAACGCACCGGCCGCAGCATTGAAACAGCGCAGGTGGACGCGGACAACGTGCCGGAACTGGTCGCGCTGATCAAGCGGGTCAAGCCGCAGCTGGTGATGAACATCGCCCTGCCCTATCAGGATCTGCACATCATGGACGCCTGCCTGGAAGCGGACGTGCATTATCTTGATACGGCCAACTACGAGCCGCCGGACACCGCCAGGTTTGAGTACAAGTGGCAGTGGGCCTATCAGAAAAAATTTCAGGAAAAGGGTCTTATGGCCCTGCTCGGCAGCGGCTTTGACCCCGGCGTGACCAATGTGTTCTGCGCCTATGCGCAGAAGCATCTGCTGGATGAAATCCATGTGCTGGACATCATCGACGCCAACGCAGGCGATCACGGCCTGCCTTTTGCCACCAACTTCAACCCGGAAATCAACATTCGTGAAGTCTCGGCCCGGGGCCGCTACTGGGAACGCGGGGAGTGGGTGGAAACCGATCCTCTGGCCTGGAAAATGAACTTTGACTTCCCCGAAGGCATCGGCCCCAGGAATTGCTTTCTCATGTACCATGAGGAGCTGGAATCTCTGGTGCTGAACCTCAAGGGCATCCGCCGCGCCCGCTTCTGGATGACCTTCTCGGACAATTACCTGAACCATCTTCAGGTGCTCAAAAACGTCGGCATGACCGGCATCGAGCCGGTGCAGTTCCAGGGGCAGGAGATTGTCCCCCTCCAGTTCCTCGCCAAAATGCTGCCCGATCCGGCCTCCCTCGGCCCCCGTACCAGGGGCAAGACCTGCATCGGCTGCCTCATGCGCGGCGTCAAGGACGGCCGGCCCCGTTCCGTCTATATTTACAATATCTGCGACCACCAGGAATGTTACCGGGAGCTCGGCTCCCAGGCCATTTCCTACACCACCGGCGTGCCCGCCATGATCGGCGCCATGATGATGCTGACCGGCAAATGGATGAAGCCCGGCGTCTGGAATATGGAACAGATGGACCCGGATCCCTTCCTTGAACAGCTCGGCAAATACGGCCTGCCCTGGGTTGTCAGTGACCTCACGGAAGAAAAATAACGCAGAGAGAACTGTTGAACATAACCTTGACCGCGGGAAGCGCGAGCTGACGCGCGTGCCTCCCGCGGTCAAGGTCATTTACAATTTACTCCTCACCCCCTTCCCCCCGAAAAACCATGCGCGAACTTGAACCGGAATACCTGGCGAAACTGAAGCCCGAAAGCTGGCCCTCCCCCTGCTTTATCACGGATCTTGCCCTGCTGCGCGCCAACGCGGCAATTCTGGACGACGTGCAGCGCCGCACGGGCGCAAAAATCATGCTGGCACTCAAGGGCTTTGCCCAGTGGGCCGCCTTCCCGGTTTTGTCCCGCGCCTTCAACGGCCCCCTGTGGGGCTGCTGTGCGAGTTCGCCGGATGAAGCGCGTCTGGCAAAAGAGGAATTCCGGGGGGAAGTACATGCTTTCGCCGCAGGCTGGAGTGAAGACGATATGGCGGATCTGCTGAACTGGGCGGATCATGTGGTGTTCAACTCCTTTGCCCAGTGGCGGCGTTTCCGCCCCATGATCGATGCGGCCCGCCGAACCGGAAAGGCGGTGGAATGCGGTCTTCGGCTGAACCCCGAACACTCGGAAGGGGCCGTGCCCATCTATGACCCCTGCGACCCTGCGTCGCGTCTGGGGATCCGCCCTTCTGTCTTTGCGCGGGAACTGGAAAACGATCCGCAGGCGCTGGACGGCATTTCCGGCCTGCATTTCCATACCCTGTGCGAACAGAACAGCGACAGTCTGGCCCGAACCCTGGATGCGGCAGAACAAAAATTCGGGCAATACTTCCGCAACATGCGCTGGATCAATTTCGGCGGCGGCCATCACATTACCAGACCTGATTATGACATTAATCTGCTCTGCCGCTGTATTGAACGCGTGCGGGACGGCTACGGCGTACAAGTTTATCTGGAGCCGGGCGAAGCTGTGGCCCTGCGCGCCGGGGTGCTGGTATCCACCGTGCTGGACGTGATCGAGGCGGATATTCCCGTCGTGATTCTGGACTGTTCCGCCGCCTGCCACATGCCGGACGTGCTGGAAATGCCATATCGGCCGGAAGCATCCGGCCCGGACGGGCGAGCGGGAGCAAAGGACGAAAAAGCCTGGACATGCCGACTGGCGGGCAAATCCTGCCTGGCCGGAGATGTCATCGGAGAATATTCCTTTGACGCGCCGCTTAAGGCGGACGACCAGGTAGTCTTCGGCGACATGGCCATTTACAGTATGGTCAAGACAACGACCTTCAACGGGCTGCGTCTCCCCTCCATCGCGCTGTGGGACTCGAACACGGGTGAGAGAAACATCTGCCGCGTGTTCGGATATGAAGATTTCAGGACAAGGTTGTCCTGAGGCTGCCGGCTTTGTCAGCAGCCCCGAAAATTGCGAGCAGGTTGCGGTACGGAGCGCGGGCCGATTTTCTGATTCCGCCACCGTTGCAATGTCTTTTCCGAATATCCCAAACCAAGCGCCGCATCCTTCGGGGTTCCCCTTGCATCATGCAAGGCGGAAACTCCCGGGCGATGTTTGGCCATCACTCCGGCGGGGGCGTTGCAGCGCCCCCGCCACTTGCCGATGATTACCACCATTTCACAGGCCGCTCACAGGCCGCATGAAAAAAGTCTGGTTGTTCTCCCGCTCCACGCGCTTTTTCATGCGCCGGAAATATCCCGGCTTCATCCAGTCATACAGGTTATACATGATCAGGTAGTCCATGGCCGAGCGCACATAGAACAGCGAATTGCCAGGGATGTTGTTCTGTATCCAGCGGGCAAGCCCCTGCCCGAAGCTGTCGCCTTCCCTCATTTGTGTCCATATCCGGGCAAGGTCGCCGATATTGCCCACAGTCGGCCCGGCTACGGATTCCGCGAAGCCGCCGCCGAAGCGGTTGTAATCCCCCAGAATAAAATCGCCGTAAAAGCGAAGGTAACAAGGGAACCCGGCTCCCGGCGCTTGCCTGGGGCTGGGTTTTGGGGTAGCATAAACGCTAGCAAAAGGAGTGTCTAATGTCTCCTAGTTATTTTGATACTGTTATGGAAACAGAAGAATTTATTACCGCAGAAGAATATTTGCGGCGCAGAGAAAACGGTGAAATCAATCCGTCAGAAGTTCGTTATGCCGATGGTGATCCAGAAAGCGGATATATCGGGGGATTTTGGGTAAAACTCAAGCAGCCCCGTTATAGAGTATCAATAAAACCTGCTTCTAAGGTAATGTGTTATGCCTGATATGTTGCCAGCCACACAAGACAATACAGAACTGCTGAAACAGCAGGATCAACACCAATATGAAATTGCCAAGCTGAACATAGAAAAGAACTGTGAAAATAATGCCATGTGGGCTGCCCACTGGTTCAAAATGAGAATGCTTTCACTTGTCTTTATTGGCTTTTTTATTGTTATTATCTTGTCATTCTGTTGTGTGGCAATGTGGTTAAACCATGCAGATATCGCTATTCGAATCATTGAAGGATTTATCATTTTTGCGGCAGGGAATGGCACGGGCTATGCTTTTAAAACTCACCTTGTAAAGTTACAAGAAAAGCAGCAACAATAGAGAAAAATATCTAAGATATATACAGGCCGGAGCGCAGAGGCTCCGGCCTTTTCTTTTCACCCTGCCGTATTCCCCCTGGCCTATAGCCCAAATGCTGTTCTCCCATTCCTCAATCCAGCCCCGGCGATACCATATGCGCCTGTTGCACTCGTCCAGCGCGGGCCGACTTTCTGATTCCGCCACCGTTGCAACGTCTTTTCCGAGTATCCCAAACCTTCGGGGTTCCCCTTGCGTCATGCAAGGCGGAAACTCCCGTGGGCGATGTTTGGCCATTGCTCCGGCGGGGGCGTTGCCGCGCCCCCGCCACTTGCCTATTTTTTCTTCCGTATCAGGTTCCCCAGCTCCAGTTCCGGGGAAGTCCCTTCCAGCCAGTCCCGGAAGGCTTCAAGAAGCAGAAGCTCCCGCGAGTTGATGAAACCTGTAGCTTGCCCCACAGCCTTTCCTCCGGTCAGCACGAGTTTTTTTCCGTCTCCGTCGCCCTCAAAAGCCTTGCCCACCTGCGCGCCGAAGCGCATGGCGGAGTTGAATGCGTCCGGGCAGGAATCCACCATGGAGGCTGCTTCCCGTACCCCGATCACCATGTTGAACGGGTTGAAAAAGGCTTCCTTCGCGCCCCAGACAATCCAGTCTTCCGCGTTTGGCTCGTCCTCATCCGGACCGCCCTTGAGCATTGCCATGAGCACAGGCTCCGCGAACCACGTCAGCAGGGCAAGGGTCGCCAGCCGGTAGACGCCGGCGGCATCCCGTCGCCTGTTGAGCATGGCGACGCGCCGGGCGCTCAGGTTATAGAGCGCGGAAAAACAGGAATAGAACATGGTCATGAGCTTGCCCGGTTCGCGCCCGCGCTGGACGGCGGCAAGGTCTTTTTCCGCGCCGCCCACATGCGTGCGCTCCACAACGGCGTCGGCGTACAACACAGCTTCCGCGATATCCCCGCCATTCTCCTTCAGCGCCTTGGCATAGGCACCGTTCCATGCGGGCAGGTCGGCAAAATACATCTGTACCCAGCCCATGGGCACAAAGCCGTGCGTTTCCATGAACGACTTCATCCGCGCGAAGGGCTCAAGCAGTCTGCTGGACGAACCTGTGTCCATGAGCCTTGACGATACCTCGAAAACTTCGCGGTCAATACTGGTGATTCTGTTCCGCATCATGGGCGAAAGCTCCATGACAGTGCGGTACACGTCCAACGGGTTGCCCCGGCCATAGCTGTCAACCACACCCCGCAGCGCCCAGCGCGGGCCTATTTCCGCGACAGTGGAAAGCAGCCCCGTCACCTGCGCAAGCATGGTGGAGAGCTTGAAGCCCATGGTATACAGCGCCGCATTCTTTCGCGCCCAGGAGGCCGCCCTGTCCCATCCATTGCGGGCGGGGCGCTCCCCGGCAACATAACGCAGCCAACTGTCAAGAGCTTTGGCTGTCGCCACGCCCGCCGTTTCCTGGATTGCGCCGTTCACTTCCCTGCGGCGCAATATCTTCGCCACTTCCGTCACAGGCCGCCGGAAAGTCAGCATGTGAACGGTTTCGGCCACATGCCGGGGAATCACATCCAGCGAGAGGGAAAGCGGCGTCCCCAGCCCCGCGCCGCCCGCTCTCTGTTTCATCGAGCCGTGAGCCACGGAAAGGAACATGCCTCCTGTCTGCGTCCCGAGCCTGTCCGTGTCCACAGGCTTGACGGAAAGCTCCCTGTCATAGGCCACAGGGTAATATCCTCCTCGCAGCAGGCCGAAGCGCGTCTGTACGGGCCGGGCTTCAACCGCTTCCGGTCTTACCCCGGTCAGGCTTTCCTCAAGATCGAAACTCTCCTTCCCGAATGTCTCGAAATAATCCCATACGGCCTGCGCAAAGCGCACATCCCGTTCATCCAGCGTGTCGATAACCGCCCGGATCTGTTCCTCCGAGAGCTTCCGCCCGGCCATGAGCCGCCGCTGGTTCCCATCGTTGCCGCAGTTCAGCAATATGGTAATTGCCTGCTCCTTCGTTATGGCATCGGGTATGCCCGGCACGGTGAAGCGTTTTCCCTTCATGTCCACCAGTTCCCGCCGCGAGTACACGGAGAACAGCTTTTTCAGTATATCGCGTTCCCGTTTCAGGCGTTCCGCCCGTTTCCACGTCGCTTCGTTTATGGGCTGGACTATCGCTCTCCAGGCCGGACCCATGGTGTCGCCATCCAGCAGCAGCGCGATAGTGTCCGCCTTCAGATGCGCCGCATGGAATTTTTTCAGCAGTTCAAGCGCTTCATTCCGTTTCGCCAGCGCCCCCGGTTCCCTGTGCGTATTGTTTTCATAGATGCTGTCCGCGATTTCCTTCGCCCGCGCCTCCAGCTCCACGCGGCCCTGCGCCGTTTCCGCCGTGCGGCTTTCCCACTCCATGTGCATGATCATGCGCATGGTTTCGGCATAAGGCCGGAACTCGCCCCAGCTCATGCCCTTCCATGCGCGGGAAGTCGTGAACCGTTCCCTGTCAAGTGCGTCTTCCGCGCCCATGAATCCGGCTTCCCGCATCCGGGCGGCAAAGGCTTCCACGTTTTCCCAGCCCTTGTCTCCGGCATGGGCAAGCATCTTGCGCGTGGGATTGAACAGCCCGATATTCTGCGAAAGCACAAGCACGGCGAAACGGGCATCGCTGTCCGCCTTGGTCATCTCCAGAAATTCTTTCGTCTTCTTTTCCAGCGTTCGGATCGTCTCGCGCCGTTCGGCGGACTGCCGGGCCAGCTCGATATTGATCCGCGTCCGGTAATTGGCTTGCAGCGCCTTCCCGAAATCCCCCCGCAGAATGGCCCGGCGTTCTTCCCGCATCCAGCGGCTTGCCGCCCGTCGGAACTGTTCGGGCAGGACTTCCTCTCCCATCGGTTTTTTATCCAGCACGGCCCGCGCCTGCGCCCGGAGCTGATCACGGCCCGCAAGCCAGCGGGCCATGGAGCCGTAGTCCTCATAATCCTCCGGCGTGGGGATGATTTCTTCCCCGCCCACGGTTTTGCCCGCCACTTCCCGGCGGTAACGGGTTTCCGCCGTGAGATGCCGAATCTTCGCTTCCAGCGCTTCCGCAATTTTTTCCCGCTGCTCGGCAAGCTGTTCCTGCCCGAACAGGTAGTCATCGGCATCGAACAGGGCGTCATGTTCGGCTTGGCGTTGATCCACAAGCTGTTTGACTCTTTCCTCCGGCGTCGGGCTGTCGATGATGTCCCGCGCCATGGCCGCCGCGCTCCCGTATCCCTGTTCCGCCGCGAACACTTCCGGTTCCACGCCGCCTTCCCGCCATGTGGCCGCGCCGGGGAGCTTTCTGACCAGCGCCTTGCCCTGTTCCTCTCCGTTCACGTCGTTGAAGCTGGCAAGGTCTATGGGCGTCCGGCGTATTGCCCTGCGCGTGACATAAACCTGCTCGCGCTCCATCTGCTCCTGCGCTTCCCTTGTCCATGCCCGGCGCTGGTTCAGCCTGTCCTCGTCCCGCGCGTGCCGCAGCCTTTCCGCCGCCTCGTCCTTCGCCGCCGTTATCAGCCCCTCGATTTCCTGCCGCCTTGCGCCCTTCAGTTCCAGCGCATCGAGCAGCCGCGCCGTTTCCTCCCGCACGCTGGCGGCTTCCGCTTTCAATTCCATTTCCTCCTCATGGGCAAGCATGCGGTCAAACATGTCCCGCACTTCGTCGGAAATGCCCTGAAACAGCGTTCCACCGTCAAGCCCGGAGGGCTTGACGGAACCGCGCAGCACTCCTAGAGTTACTTCAGAAATAGCGTCTGTTCCATGCGCGGCCTTGCCCATTTGGGTGAACCCGCGATCTTGAGCAGGCGCTATTTCTATTTCTGTAAGTTTGTGGTCTTTATAGCGAATGTCTTCTCCTGCGAATATTCCTTTTCCGCGTTCGCTTGCTTTCTGTTCTTCCGTCACCACATCCAGCTTGAGCTTGACCGAATACAACTTGCCGCTCATTTCCAGAGCGGAGTAATATACATCCTGCC
>CAJTSU010000034.1:20398-26712 GCA_910579055.1 uncultured Mailhella sp.
TCCGCCCCGATCAGGATGCCGTTCATCCGGCTTTTCATAGTGGTCATATTCGGCATTCTCCACCATCTCGCGCAGTCCGGCATAGGCGTTGCGGTGTTCTCTTGAACGGGAACGCTTGACCGAAGCCTTTACATTCCCGCTGGAAAAACGTGCTTCCTGTCCCGTGGATTTGATAAGGACATTTCCGCCTTCCGCCAGCATGTCCCTGAGCCAGTCGGCAAAGTCCTTCATGCCGGAGAACTCCGGCACGGCATTCCCGGGGATGCTGACCACCTTCGCCGCCGCGCTGTCCGGCTTGCGCGTCATGCCTTCACGGACTAGCGGCGCTTCTTCATTGCCGGTCTGGAAGAGAGGATTGCCATCCGGGCCATTTATGACTATACTCTTTTCAGAAACACCGCTTTGGCCTCGTTGTAAAGCGCGGCGTGATGCCAAAGGGTTTTCCTCTTGGAAAAGAGTAGAATGCGCTCTCTCCCAAAGCGGTGTTTTGTTTTTATATTGATTTTTTCTCAGCGGCCCCGCCGTCGCCACCTGATAAAAATCCCCACTTTCGGCAAATTCCAGACGTATCATGACCCTGCCCTGCGGCCTCATGGCCCTTGAAACAAGATCATATTTTCTGCCGTTTCCGTCCACATCATAGACGGCATCAAGATTGCCGAGCACGAACCCGACAAACTCCCGCCCGTCGGGGAAGCCCAGTGAACGGATTTCTTGGCCATGCCGTTCTTCGATATGTTGCAATCCAATATCGTCCAGCACAATCACACCGGGCTTGTTCATTCTGAGCGTGGCGGCGATTTCCGGCGTCACCTGCCCCACGGGTTTGCCGTTGTCGGGATAGACCACATCGTTTTCCGCAGGAGTCTGGAGCAGAGAAACGGAAGCTGTTTTCTGCCGCTCCCGCATCCCCTTCGGCCGTTGAATCAGAGGGGAGGAATCCGCTTCCGCCCGCAGCTCCATTTCCTCTTCATGGGCAAGCATGCGGTCGAACACGTCCCGCACTTCGTCGGTCAGTTCGACATGCAGATCGAGCGCGTCCCGGTACACGCGCATGAGCCATTTGCGGAAACGGGCAAACACGCCTTCGAGTTGCGGCGAGGGAGCCTTGCCTTCCCGCAGGTATTGTTCAAAACCGCGCGCGAGCATTTCCTGTTTGGCGCGGCTGCGCGCGTCTTCCTTCAGGTAGTCGGGCAGAGCGTCGAATTCCGTGCCGCCGTAAGCGGCATGTTTCTGATAGCGGTCGTATTCCGCTTTCAGCGCCGCGTCGTCATCCATGGCCGCCGTCCACTCCCGCAGGGCGGCAAGATCGGCCAGCATCCGTTCGTCGGCCAGCCCCTCGCGTTCCAGCCGCTCCATCTCCAGAAAGAAGACGTGGGCCGTCTCGTGGGTGAGGGTGGACAGGTTCGCGCCACGGAAAAGCCGGATGACGTAATTGCCTGAAGCGTCAAACGTGGTGGAGCCGAGGGCGGAGGACGCACTCTGATAGAATCCGGGATGGGCGGATTTCAGCTTGTCAAGGTCGATTTCCGTGTATATGGTATTCCCAGAAGAGTTGTTCAGGAGAGTAAAGGGGAAGTAGACCCCGGCGCTGGCTTGCCAACTCTTCATTTTTTGTCCGTTTATATAACGGGCATTTTTTTTGGCCTGTCCCGCAAACCAACTATTTGAAGGGACTCCATTGCTTTCTTTTGTGTAAGCGCTTTTGGCAATATTGACAGTTACGCCGGGCACATCTCCTTTTCCTTCCAACGCCACGGGCACAACTACAGTTGCACCGTTGGCGTCCGTCAGTTCCAACATGAACACAATATCGCCGTCGGCCCGTCCTTGCGGGTTTGCGGAATCAAAGACGGCAATGGGGTCAGCCATAGCTGCCGGTATCTGTTTCCACATGTCCGGCGTCATGTTGGGATGTGTACCGTCAAAAAGATGCGGAGCGGCATAAATGCCGCCAGTGGCGGCGGCCTTGCCCGTCAGCGTATCCGTGCCCAGCAGATTCATGACAAGCGGCGTCTGCGTAAGCATTTGCACCGGACTGGAGGGAACCTTGCCGGCAGCGACGATGTCATCTACCGCCTTTTCCCACACGGCGATATCGTTTTGGAGCTTGGTTTCCGCTTCCGTTTGGAAATACGGGTTGCCATCGTTGTCATTGACTGCATCGAGAATGTCACGTAATGTATACCTTTCAATGCTTCCCGCTTGGGAATCGGGGCTTTGCGACAAAGCTGTGGTTCCACGTGTAACGGGAAGCATTTTTTTTGCCAGCCGGTGATGATACAATTTTATAGGCGAAACAGTATCAAACCCCAGTATCCCATTCTGAAATTCTTTCATGGTGAGCAGAACGGAATATGTATCATTGCCAATAGTAAGCGGCGCATAGAATCTGTGTATTTGTTTGACTTCAGAGCGGCCGTGACTGTCCTTGTGAGACTCAACAAGAACGGCTTTTTGCGTCAATTCAGGAAGTGCTGCAACAGCTTCGTACTGTTCAGCTAATGATACGCTTTCCATATCAAATTTGAGATGTTCGTCAAAATCTGACTTGCTCATGGTAACAAGCCAACCGGTATCTTTGTTTCTGATGCCGTCTTTAAATGCTTTGACTACTCGTTCCCTTTCTCCTGCGATGACAGCCTTACGTTTTTCCTTGAGTGTCGATGCGGGATATTTCCGCTGAATGGTTGTGGCGGAAACCAGCCGATCCAGATTTACCCCCGCATTGAGAGGCTGGAAAAAAACCTTCCCCCGCGTCCGCCTGTCCGGCCTCTGCATCCCTTTCAGCCGCTCAATCAGGGTTGAGGAATCGGCGTCCGCGTCCAGCAGGCCGCGAGTTTTCAATTCTTCGGCCAGCGCGTCCACGGCCAGCCCTTCGCCTTTTTTCGCAAACAGCCCCCGGCCATGCCGGTACGCCAGTTCCCGCCGCGCGTCGGGGAAGTCCGTCCGCAGGCTGTCTGGGTTCAGCCTTCCCCACACCGCGTCCCAGAACGGCGCAAGAGCCTCTTCTTCCGCATTGCGCCCGGCAAGGGCGTCAGCTTCCTCCGGCGTGACCGTGCGCCCCTGTTCGTCCTTCAGCAGCCCCTGCAAGGAAACGCGGGAAAGCGTGTCGGACATGGGGATGCCCATGCGGGAAATATCCCGCGCCCGCCGCACAATCAGGCCGAGATGCTCATCCACATACCGGCCCACGCTCGTTTCCGCATCCGCGCCGGACGCAATCTGCCCCACAAGATGCGGGGCGGATGCTACCGCCTGTGTCATTTCCCCGCGCAGGCGCTCCAGTTCCCCTTCAATGGCGGAGCGTTCCAGCGCGTCGTCTTCCGCCTGTTCTATCAGCCCGTCCATGTCGGCGGGCAGGTCTTCATTGAGGTTTGCGGCTTCAAGGGCGCTTTTGGCATGCGGGCTTTCCCGCATGATATCGGCCACGGCCTTCATCTGTTCCGGCGGAAGCAGCGCCTGCAAACGGGCGGCGGGCATCACGAGGTCATGCCCCAGCGCGGCGGATTCCTCCATGTCCCGCACGTCCCAGCCCAGCGGCCCGGCCAGATCCGTGCCTTTCCGCTGCAATTCCCATGCGGCGTCCGCCGGAATCAGCACATCGCCATCCAGCCCGGCGGTTTGCAGATAGCTCTCCATCCGCGCCGGGGAAAGTTCCCGCGTTCTGGTCGCGGCCACCTTGTCCGCGAGTTCCTTGTGCGCTTCCGCAAATTCACGCGCGCGCAGCGCCGAGCGCGTATCCAGCGTCAGCCTTATCCCGCCGGGAATGGCGTAGAACCACGGCCCGGTTTTCGCGGCGGCCATGCCCGCTTCCAGCATCCGGCTCAAGCCCTCGCGGGAGAACGCCCCGGCCTGCTGCTCGCGGTAGTAATTCGCCCCCGCGTTGGAAAGCAGGTTTTTGCTTGTGGCTTCAATCTGTGCGGAAAAACCTTCCTGCGCAAATTCCTGCGCACCCTCAATGGCGGCGGCCTTGCCCGCGCCTCCCGCGAAGGCACGCAGGGCGGGCCACAGTGACCTGTTCGCGGCGGCTTCCCGTATCGCGTCACGCGCCGCCCGCCTGCTGAAAGCCTCCCTGATTGTTCCGCCCACGGGCTTGAACAGCTTGAACATGAGCGCATCGCCGCCCACTTCCACCGCGCCGGAAAGCAGACCATACAGAGACGCGGCTTTTTGAATAGCCGCGAGGTCAAGGTAATTGCCCGCATCGTCTTTCTGCACCAGCAGATCCGCCGCAAAACTCCCCTGTTCGGAATTGGCGGCTGTGTACGCCATGCCCGCCGCGCCGCCAACGCCCGCACCGGCGAGGGTACCGATGCCCGGCACAGCCGAACCGATGGTTCCGCCCACCAGCGCCCCGGCGCCAGCGTATTGCGCGTCATAGCCGATCATGCGCGGAAGCTGCTCTATTGCCCCGTAGATGCCCAGGGCGTCGGACGCATTGCCCCGCAGGGCTTCCAGTTCCTTTTGCGCCGCAAGGATGTTCGCGCGCAGTTCGTCCAGATTTTCGTACTCGCCGCGCTGAAATTGCAGGCCATACCCGGCAATGCGGTTCTGGATGACGCCGCGCTTCCATGCGGCGGCCACATCGTCCCCCGCGCCCGAAGCGTTGAGCACCGTTTCCCTGTCCGCGTCCGCCTCGTGCAGAATGCCGGAATCCACAAGAGAGTCGTATACGTCCGCCAGCGCCTGCTGATCTTCGTTCAGAAAGGCGATGTTTTCCTCGTCTTTCGCCGTCCACGCATCTGCCACGGGATTCTGTTCAATCTCCCGCGCCCGCGCTTCCAGAGCCGCATCCTGCCCGCCCGCGTCGGCCAGCCCGTAGCCCATGCCCAGCGTCCGCGCCGTTCTTTCCACGTCCGCGATATCCGACGCGCTCCGGGCGTTCGGATTGTGCAGCGCCAGCCGCACCGCGCCGCGGCTGCGGACAGGGGCGGCCATATTGTCCAGAAAATCCCGCATACTCGCCATTATTCGTCTCCCGCGCCTTCCAGCAGCTTCCGTTCCTCTTCCGTCCATTCCGGCGTGATGCCGTACTGCCTGCGCAGCCATATCCCCTGCCGCATGAGCTGTCTGGCCTTTTCCGGCAGGGAGGAAAAGAAGGGATAACTCCGTTCCAGTTCACTATTCAGACTGCCGCGCATGGCTTCGGGAATATCCGGGCGGAAGCGTCCGCCTTCCCCGGCCAGAACACGACCGGCAAGGCTCTGACTGCCGAACCGGCCGCGCTCCTGCTGCGCAAGATTGTAGATTTCCGCCCTGATGCGCCTGTCATCCCAGCTTTCCCCGGCGGGAATGCGCTTCATGAGCGCGGCGTAGATTTCAGATTTCGTCGTATCGCCCGTGTCCCTGCCAAGCACATTGCCGATCAGGCCGTCGATCCGCGCCTGCGAATACTCCATGCCCCTGCCGGAATAGGCCAGCGCGGATTCCCTGTCCTTCGCGTTCAGATTCAGATCAAAGACAAGCGCACGCATTTCCGTGTCGGACATATCACCGTTGCGCGCGTCATATACGGCCCGGAACTCCCGCAGCCCCGCCGCGCTCAATTCCCTGCCGCCCGCGCCTTCGCGCTCCCGTTCAAGTTCCCTGATGCCCGCCGCCTTGGCGTCATCAGAAAGACTGCTTTCCCGGATCATGCGGATCATTTCGTTGCCGGACGCCTGCGGGTTGGCCTTGCGCATCCTGTCCACCATGCCCAGTTCTTCCACTATCCCCGCCTTGCGTACAAGCTCCCGTTCGTCAATATCCGCTTCCCCGCGCTTGCGCACGGCGGCCCGCAGCTTCGGCTCCATGTCCGCCGTAAGCTGCACCAGTTTTGCCTTGCGTTCTTCCGCCGACAGGAGGGAAGGCAGTTCACTGATGCCGGACATGACATCATTATAGCCGCTTTCTATGCGAGCTTCTTCCGCGTCCTGCTCCGCCTTCTTCCTCCGCGCCTCCGCCCTGGCTTGCAGGGCCTCTGCCCTCGCGTCGATTCTCACCTTGACCGTGTTCGCCCTGTCGCCCAGCATGTCCCGCGATTCTTCAAAGGCGTCTCGAGCATCGGCAATACGGTTATGAGCGAGATAGCCGTCAACTCTGGTCTCCGCTACATTCTGAAAAACCTTGTTCAACTCGCCCCGGTTGTCCAGGCCATGCTGTATTGTGTCCAGGTAGAATTTATAACTTTCAAGTTGATAAGCAATCTTGTCAGGGTCGTCATAGTCTTGAGCCGCAAGATTCATGATTTCAGAAACCATGCTTTTCTTGACGGAATCATACCACGCGCCGCGCTGTTGTCTGGCATAGCTCCGGCCCTGTTCCGTGAAATT
>CAJTSU010000035.1 GCA_910579055.1 uncultured Mailhella sp.
AACCTGCGCGCCAGAACATAGGATCCTGGCTGGCAGATACTTTCAATCGCAAAACACTCTAGAATAATTTCATCACCACGAGGCTGCTGACGTTGTCAACAGCCCCGAAAATTGCAAGCAGGTCGCGGCTTTGCCGCATAAGGTTCGTACTCCGCAATATTTCATGTTGCGGAGTACGAGCCGTCAGACGCAAGCCTGGCGCGGCGGCGCAAACTCCGTGAAGCGGGGGTTGTCATCAGTCTGGCAGTATTCAATGTTATTGGTTATGAGGAAGAACGCAGACCGTATTCCCGAAGGCGGGCGTACAGCGTGGAGCGGTTCATTTTCAGAATCGCAAGCGCGCCGGATTTCCCATTAATTCTGCCGTTGGTCATGGCAAGAATCATGCGGATATAACGTTCCTCCAGTTCCACCAGACTGGGAAACCCCTTCATGCAATCGTCAGCGGCGTGCTCCGCGTCCGTTTTTTCCACAACGGCATGCGCCGCAGCCCGGCGGGCATCCTGGGGAATATTCACGACTTGTCCGCCGGAAAGAAGCACGGATTCCTCAATGACGTTCTTCAGTTCACGCACATTTCCCGGCCAGGAATAACCGAGTATTTTCTGAAAATTCTCCTGCGAAAATTTGGGCACACAGACCCGCCCGTGCCGATGAGCAAAGTAGTGCAGATAGTAGAAGGACAACGCGCTGATATCCTCCTTGCGCTCCCGGAGAGGGGGAACGTTCACTACTATGCTGCTGATGCGAAAATACAGGTCGCGACGGAATCTCCCGCTTTCCACGGCTTCATTCAGGGAACGGTTGGAGGCCGTCACGAGTCGGAAATCCACACTGACGGGGCGTGTGCCCCCCACCCGATAAAACATCCTGTTTTCCAGCACCCGCAAAAGCGAGGCTTGAACTTCCGGCGAACATTCGGTGATTTCGTCCAGAAAGAGCGTTCCCTTGTCCGCCGTTTCGATAAGGCCGGGCTTGGCATTCTGTGCCCCGGTGAAGGCTCCCTTTTCATGACCGAAAAGTTCACTGGTCAGAAGTTCACCCGACAAGCCCGCCATGTTCAGACAGACGAATTCCCCCATACGCCCGCTGTTCTCATGCAGCCGCCGCGCTATGAGATCCTTGCCCGATCCTGATTCACCGGAAATGAATACCGACGCATCGGTATCCGCAATGAGATCAACCCGATCAAGCACGTCTTTCATTCCGGGCGAAATATAAATGATTTCCTTCCGCCCGCTGTTCGACGCGGGGCCTTCCCTGCGGGCGGAAAGCCGGGGCATGCTGTTTCTGGTTATGGCCGCTCCGGCAAGCTTGCCGAGTTCTTTGAGCAGTTCTGTACTGATGACATAGCGCACCACAGAATCCGTGAGATGGTCATGACACAGCACATAAAAACCGCCGCTGAGGGATTCCACGGGAATGCCCACCACCATGCGCCCGCCGTCTTCCGGATACCGGTAGTCAAACACCTTATCCATGATCTGGGGCGTTCCTTCACGAACCAGCCGGGCAAACTCCTGCAATGCGGGCAGGTTGCTGTCACCGTCGGCAGCGTCGTCCGTTCCCACGGAGGCGATAAGATGCGGCGCGTCATTCTCGCCGCCCATGAAAAAGAGAAAGCCGTGCAAGGCCCCGAGGACATGGCAGGAGGACATGACAAGATTGATGGCAAAGGTGGAAAAGGTCGGTGAAGAAGGAATGGCTGAAAGATTCTCGCGATACCTGCGGAGAATGGCTTCCGCCGTAAAACCGTCCCTGCCGGAATTGCGCAGGCTTTCCGGAATCAACTCCTCCAGCTCTGCGGACCACATGTAAAACAATTGCTCGTGGTGCGGCCAGGCGTACAGGGCATACAGGTACGCCGTTTTCCGCTTTCCCCGGCGAACGGCCAGACGCGCGGCGCTCAGATAGCTCTTGGAAAGCTCAAAGGCACTCACGTTCTGCAACGTATCTATGCTGAGCCGATAACAGCGTTCCGCCTTGTCGGGCTCCTCTTCCATGATCAGATCTCCCTGAAGACGCAGCGCAATCCCGCGCAGCAGCGTGTTCGGCCCGTGAAGACAGCGCTCCATCTCCTCTTCCAGAGAATAACAGGGCAGGGGCGGGTATCCTGCCTTATGAAAAAGCGCCAGAAGCTCCAGCAGTACGCAGCTCAAATAGAGCGGACGATTATACTGCTGGTTCCGGGACTCCTCAAGCGCGGAACGCAGAACACGGTAAGCATTCTCAAGATTGCCGCGCAGCAGATGATAATAGGCAAGCTGTCTGCTGTTGCTTATCCAGCTGACGATGTCGTGACTCGGCGAAATGCCGAACTGCGCCGTGTCAAGATGCTCCAGAGCCGCGTCCAGCTTGCCGGTACGCAGAAGACATCCGGCCAGCTGGCCGCGGATGGTTCGAGCCAGCTGATTATCACTGCGCGGCGCGTACTTGCGCAGACGAGACTGCAGCTGATGCTCGGCAAATTCAAACATGCCGAGATTGAATGCGGAAAAACATACATGGCGCAGACAGAACAGTTCCATGATGTCCTCGTGCCCCTGCACCATCTGATCCAGGGCCAGATGAAACTGACGCAGAGCCTCGGAGTACGCTCCTTCCATGAAGGCGTATATGCCCAGAAAAGGCGCGGCATGAAGAATTTCTTCCGCATCATCAAGAGCGAGCAGAACCTCCCTGCCGTGACGCATGAGTTGATGACAGCGCAGATTATTATGCCCCGCATGATTGCACATATTCATCGCTCCGATGAGCAGTTCCGCCAGAGCCTCCTGACGCTGGTTCCCCAGAATGTGCATGAACCCGCGGGCGCGGAAGAACACGAGCGCCGGTCGGGGCACATGGCATCCGGCCGTAATGGCCAGCTTGAAAAAGCCAAGGCACATGTTCATGTATCGTCGGGCCGCCGCAGCGTCATGCGGTGCCACGGGAGCATTGAGAAGTGTCCGCATGGACAGCAGTGTCAGGGTATTGATGGTGGCGGGAGCGACGTCATGCTTGAGCCGCGTGGCCGTGTCGATGAGAAATTCCACAGCCTCGATTTCCCGGCCGAAAGCGGCAAGGCGAAGGCAGCCAAAAAATTTGTCCGTATCCTCGGGAAGCCTGGAAAACAGCGCAGCGGCTCCCGGAACGGCGCAAACGGCATGTGAAAGACTCATCCTTCCCGGAAGTTCCCGGCTGTCCTGGCCGCCAAAGGGAAAATTCTGAATCCAGACGGCTTCAGCCGTCCCGGTCATTTCCATCAGGACGGATATGGAAGGAACCGCTCCGAAAAGCGCTCTGCATACATCATGAACCGTGCCTGAGTGACGCCGGACAAGTTCTTCAACGGTCATGCCGCCTCCGCAAAAGAGAGAGGAATACTATATGGTTGTCAGTCAAAATAAACAGTAGCGCAAAAATAAATGTATGAAAAGCATACAAAAAATGAAAAATTATATGAATTTCATACATTTTCTTTCCCCCTTTTCTACTTTTCTTCAAGAAGTGAAAAGAAAATAACAGGATAGAAAAACTGGTACGATCCTTGCTGTTTCTCCCGATACCGGACGGTCGAATGTGAGCCGGGCGGAAAATCGTTTGTAAAGGAGAACAGCATGATCAACTCGATCGATCCCGCGGCATGTACCGGGTGCGGCACATGCATAAAAACATGCCCGCTGGACGTATTCCGGCTGTCTACCCGTCAGAAGGAAATTTCTCCCTGTATGGCTGCCTGCCCAGCCGGGGTGGAGATCCGTCACAACAACTATCTGATCCAGCAGGGGCGGGTGGATGAGGCAATGGAGAACTTCAGGCGCGCCAACCCATTCCCGGCCATCACCGGCCGAGTGTGCTTTCACCCCTGTGAAAGCAAATGCGCCCGCGCCAATGTGGATGCCGCCGTCAATATCAATGCATTGGAACAGTTCATGGGCGACTTTTCCGCAGAACAGGACGAGGCTCCGTTCGTGCTCAGGCACTTGGAAAAGGTGGCTGTTGTCGGCGCCGGGCCTGCCGGACTGTCGTGCGCGTACTACATGGCTTCCAAAGGGTATGCTGTGACGGTGTATGAGGCCATGCCGGAAGCCGGCGGGATGCTGCGCTACGGCATACCGGCCTACCGCCTGCCGGATCAGGTGGTGCTTGCCCAGGTTGAACGCCTTGAACGCATGGGCGTCACGTTCTTTTATAATACCCGCATCGGCACCCATGCCGACATTTCCCTTTCCGAGCTGAAAAAACGCGGATACAAGGCTACTTTCCTTGCTCCCGGCACTACCGTGAGCCGCAGGGTTGAACTGGAAGGCGCCTCGCTTCCCGGCGTGTTCTGGGGCCTGGAGTTTCTGCGTTCCATCCGCTCCGGGGAAGCGCCGGCGCTGCACGGCCGGGTCATCGTGGTCGGCGGCGGCGACGTGGCCGTGGATGCCGCCCTTTCGGCCGTGAACCTGGGGGCCGCGGAAGTGCACATGGTATGCCTTGAGGACGCAGGGCACATGCCCGCGTATCCCCATAACCAGGCCGACGCCGAAGAAGAAGGCATTCAGATTCACCACAGTTTCGGCCCGGCCCGCATTCTGGGCCCGGATCGCGTCACAGGCATGGAATTTGCGCGCTGCCTTTCGGTCATGAACGCGGAAGGCCGCTTCGCTCCGACCTTCGACAACGCCGATACACTGACGCTGGATGCGGACGCCGTGATTTTTGCCATCGGACAGGCAACCGAACTGGAAGGCTTTTCCCGCGACGTTCCGGTAGAGCGCGGCCGTTTCAAGGCGGATCCCGTCACCTTCGCCACGCCGGTATGGGGCATTTTCGCGGCCGGAGATGCCGTCACAGGCCCGGCCTCCGTGGTGCAGGCCATTGCCGGAGGGCGCGAAGCCGCGGAATCCATGGACCGTATGCTCACAGGCAGCGACATGGCCGCCCGACGGGGCGAAAAGGCTCCCGTGGTACCGGAGGACAGGCTGCCCGGTAAAAACATCCCGACGCTTCCGCGCCACGAACGCCGGCCCGGAACATCGGCAAAGCCGTTTGCGGAAAGAAAGCAGGGGCTGGAGCTTGAAGTCTCCTTCAGCGAGGCGCTGCGCTGCATGACCTGCGGCAGTAAATCCGTGGTCACCTATACCGACGACTGCATGACCTGCTTCAACTGCGAACTGCACTGCCCGAGCGACGCGATCTATGTTCATCCCTTCAAGGAACGCTTTGTCAGAACGCTCGACCAGATCGAACCCGCTCATGAAGGAAAGGAGATGGATCATGTCCGGAAATAACGGTTATGCATATTCCACAGACGTGCTGGTGATAGGCGGCGGTTTCAGCGGCATGTGGGCCGCCAAACGGGCCAGGGAATGCCGGCGCGATGTCCTCGTGGCGGACAAGGGCCCGCGTGACTGGGGCGGCCTGGGCGGTCTTTCCGGCGGCGACATGATCGTGAAGCAGCCGGACATGAAACTGGACGATCTGCTTGCCGACCTCGTCTACTACTACGACGGCCTTGCCGATCAGGAGATACTCTCCAAAATCCTGAGCGACTCCTACGCGCGCTTTCAGGATTTCGAAAGCTGGGGACACAAGTTCAAACGCAATGAAAAGGGCGAACTCTGCTTCATTCCGCAGCGCGCTCTGGATCATATCCGCTACTATTACTATCATCCATACGGCATGGGCGGCATTGAAAAGGCCCGCCTTCTGAAGGAACACTGTCAGGAGCTGGGCGTCCGACGCATAGGGCGCACCGTCATTACCGACATCATTACCGACGGCAGCAAAGTTACCGGAGCCGTGGGCTTTCACACCCAGAGCGGCGTTCCCGTGTACATCCGAACCCGTGCCGTGGTACTCGCCACCAATACCGGAGGCTGGAAGCCTTCCTATCATCAGAACACACCGGCCGGCGAAGGCGTGTCCATTGCCTGGAACGCCGGTTGCGCCATACGCAATTTTGAATTCTGGAAGGTCTGGAATGTGCCGGTGGACTTTGCCTGGGAAGGTCAGACCGGACTTCTGCCCAAGGGGGCAAGGTTCCTCAACCGCAAGGGCGAGGACTTCATGCACAAGTACTCCCCCCGCTTCGGAGCCAAGGCCGACCCGCATTATAATACCAGAGGCATGATTTGCGAAGTGCGGGCTGGCAACGGCCCCATCACGTTCGATTGCAGCCAGATGAAACCGGAAGACGTGGAAGTCATGCGCCCCACCGCCGGCTGGATGGGAATCAATGACCGCAAACTGCGTGAACTCGGCATAGACTTTTTCAGCCAGCAGCTCCAGTGGATGCCGCAGATCCGTCACACCTACGGCGGCATTGTGGCCGATCTGGACGGCGCGACAAGCGTTCCGGGTCTGTTTTCCGCCGGTCTGGCCCGCAACCCCGATCCCGGCGTCTACATGGGCGGCTGGGCCACCTGCATCACGTCCACTACGGGATACAGCGCCGGTGAAGCCGCGGCGCATTACGCGGAGGGATGCGAGGAAGGAGCCTTCGACAGAGCGCTTGCCGAACACAAGGTTCGCGCCTACACCGATCTGCTGGGCAAGGACGGCATTCTGCCCAAGTCCATCATTTCCGACATGCGCGAAGTCATGAGCGCGCCCGACATTGCCCTCATGAAAACGGGCAGAGGCCTGAGCCGCGGCCTCGAACATGTGGAACAGATCAAGGAAGAATTCGTTCCCAGGCTCGGCGCGTCGGACCCGCATCAGCTGGCCAAACTGTTTGAAGCCACATCCACCGTTCTGGTCACCGAGCTGTGCCTGCGAGCCGCCATCATGCGCAAGGAATCCCGGGCCGGTCACTTCCGGGAGGATTATCCGGAACGCGACAATGAGCACTGGCTCAAGTGGATCGAACAGAAGCGGGAAGACGGCCGATGCAGGATATATACGGTTCCCGTTCCCTACGAACGCTACGCCATCAAGCCGACACACTATTACATGGATAATTTCGTATGGCCCAAGGCCTGATACCCTGACAAACCATCAAGGGCTGAAGTCCGTTTCGCCCTTCCGAACCTCAACTCGAAACGAGGAGTAACGTATGTTCTTTTCCGCTCGTCACGCCGTTGCCCTGGCAGCCGTCGCCCTGTTCGGGTTTTCCGCTCCGGCCGCTGCCGCGGAAGCGGTAACGCTGAAATTCGCCACGCAGAATACGGAAAACGCATGGACCACGGTTCACGGCATCAAACCCTGGATCGAACAGATTGAGAAGGATTCCAACGGCAGTATCAAAATAGATTTCTACGCCAACCAGACGCTGACCAAGGGCAACCAGGCATGGCAGGCCGTGCGCAAAGGCATTGCCGACATGTCATGGGTCACCATGGGGTCGTACCCCGGCATGAATCTGTTGATGGAAATCATCAATCAGCCCGGCATGGGCTTCGATACCGCCATGGAAGCGGTGGACAGGCTGTATGCCATTACCGACAAGGTTCCGGCCGCGGCCAAACCCTTTTCCTCCAACAAAGTCCTCGCCATGTTTTCCGGTGATCCCGGTACCGGGGTTCTCATTTCCAAGACTCCCATCCGTACTCTGGAAGATCTGAAGGGCAAAAAGATCCGCTGCGCCGCCGGCGCGTATCTGGACATGCTGAAGGCCCTGGGGGCCTCTCCCGTGGTCATGCCCATGCCCGACTGCTATATGGCGCTGCAGAAAGGCACCATCGACGGCATTCTCGGCGACATCGACTCCTACCTGTCCTACCGGTTCTATGAAGTGGCCCGCTACGCCACGAACAATATTCCGCGCGGCTGCACGCTGTTCCTGATCATCATGAACGAACGTAGATACGCCTCGCTGCCCGACGCCGCCAAAAAGGCCATTGATGCGCATTCCGGCATCCCCGGCTCCAAAGAGCTCGCCGAAGCGTTCTCCTACAACCAGCGCAGTCTGTTCAAGGACGCCGAGGCCCGGGGCGCGGAAGTCATCCGCCTTTCCGACGAGGAAAACGCCCGCTGGACGAAGCTGCTGACGCCTCTGTGGGATGAATGGCTCAAAGCCTGTGCCGACAAGGGATATGAAAAGGAAGCTCCCGTCGTGTTGCGCATGATGCAGGGCAAATAGCATCGCCGAAAAACAATCCGACCGTGCCGTTGCGACGGCACGGTCCGCTTTGCCGTCAACAACCGGGGAAGGTGAATATGTATTCAAAAATCATACAGGTGCTTGTCAACATCATGATCGCATTATCCTGCGCCGCGCTCATGGCCATGATGCTTCTGACCGCCATGGATGTGGGCATGCGCTACTTCTTCAACAGTCCGCTTGTCTGGTCCACGGAGCTTACGGAAATCTGCATGGGAATCATGGTTCCCGCATCTGTGGCATACTGCACGTTCAAAGGGGCCCATGTCTGCGTCGACCTCATCTATATTCATCTTCCCGATGTGATAAAGCGTATCGTGTATGTGCTTTCCGAGGCCATAGTCGTACTCGCCATGGGTATCATCACCTGGAAGAGCTTTGATCTTGTGGACGAACTGCTCGTCATGAACACCATCACGCCGGATCTTGGTCTTCCCATGTGGCCCATAGGCGTGTTCTTCATTTTTACCTTTGCGCTGACGACTGTCATTACCATGGGCAACATGATCAAGGGGGATCGGCAGTGAGTTCTCTGATGATAGGATGGCTGGGGATATTGTTCCTTCTCATACTGATCTGCCTGCGCGTTCCCATCGGGGTTGCCATGATTGTTTCCGGAGTGACCGGCTTCATGGTCATATCCGGCGTCGAACCCGGATTCGCCCTTCTGGGAAGCGTCCCTTATGAGACGTTCATCAACACCTCCTACGCCGTGGTTGCCCTGTTCGTGCTTATGGGAAACTTCGCCTTCAAGTCCGGCATCAGCGACGACCTGTTCATGGCCGTGCGCAAGTGGATGGGCTCGCTCAAGGGCGGCCTTGCCCTGGCAACCGTGGCGGCCTGCGGCGGCTTCGCCGCCATCTGCGGTTCTTCCGTGGCCTGCGCCGTCACCATGGGCGTGGTGGCCCTGCCTGAAATGATGAAGTCCAGGTACGCGAACACCCTGGCCACGGGCTGTATCGCCGCCGGCGGCACGCTCGGCATCCTTATCCCGCCAAGTACCGTCATGATCATCTACGGCATCATCACGGAACAATCCATCGGAAAGCTGTTCATGGCAGGCATGCTGCCCGGCATTCTTCAGATGCTTCTTTACATGGCCGTGATACGCATATGGGTCAGGCGTTTTCCCGAAGCAGGGCCCGCCGCCGGTTCGTGCCGCTTGAAGGAAAAAGTTCAGTCACTCTCCCGTGTATGGAGTGTAATCCTGCTCATGGTTCTGGTGGTCGGCGGCCTGTACACCGGCATCTTTTCTCCCAATGAGGCCGGCGGCGTGGGGGCGTTCGGCGCGTTCGTCATCGGGCTGATTCTTTGCCGGAAGACGTCCCGCAGGCAGTTCCTCAAGGAGAGTCTGATTGATACCGTCCGCACCCAGGGCATGTGCCTGAGCATCATGCTCGGCGCCATGATCTTCGGCTACTTCCTCACTGTCAGCCGCCTCCCCATGACGCTTTCGGACTCCATCACCAGCGTTGTGAGCAGCCCCATGCTGATCCTGATCTTCATTCTGCTCATCATGGTGCTTCTCGGCTGCTTCATGGATTCCATGGCCATCATTCTTCTCACCGTGCCGATCTTCTATCCGCTGATACAGAGCGTGGGCATTGATCCCATCTGGTTCGGCATTCTGGTTGTCCGCGTCACGGAAATGGGCCTCATCACGCCCCCCGTCGGCCTCAACCTCTATGTCATACAGGGCGTGTCGAACGTTCCCATGGGCAGAATATTCTCCGGCGTCATTCCCTTCATTCTTTGTGATGTGCTTCACGTCGTCATTCTGCTTTCCTTCCCCATCATATCACTCTGGCTGCCCGGCATGATGTGATCCCTTCAGGCGATCCGGCCGGCGGCCCCTGCTCCGGCCTGATCTCCTGCCCCGTGAACTGCGCGGTCAAGACGGGTTTTCACGCGCTTCGAGCGCCCGCTCCGTCAGCAGGGAAAAGGCTTCCGGCGTACAGGGCTCGCCGTCGCAGAGCAGCCCCGCGTCGAGGATGACAGGTTCCCCGCCGGGAGAAGACGCATGCAGCGTTTCCAGTGTGGGAGCGAGGAAGGAGGCGCGGATCTCCCGTCGGCCCGACGCGTTTTCCCACAGGGTAAAGAGCAGCGCTCCGCCGGGAGGAATGGCGTTGTGCCCCTGCTCCGGGATATCCCAATGCAGATCGAGCAGGCCGCCTGTATTGGCGATGTTGGTGTCGTGCCCCGCATAGATGATGACACGCGCGTCCGGTTCTTCCAGCAGCGAGGAGCGGATCGCCCGCAGCATGGCTCCGCCTCTGGCCGCCGCCACGTCCGGGGCGCGGTTGAGCGCGTCGAACACCAGGTTATGGACGGGCAGCATCGTCTTCAGCGCTTCGGCGTCCACCTCTCCCCAGCCCGCGTTCCGCTCCGGCCACTGGCCGTATTCCAGCAGAAATATTTCAGCCAGGCTGGAAGCCATGGCCAGCCTTCCGCTCAGCTTGACATCGCCCTTGTTGAACCCCACCGTGTCGGGAATATCCGCCAGAGCGCAGCCGCGCGTGCTTCCGTCACACAGGCCGGGCGCACAGCAGCCCGTCACCCGCTGGATGAGTTCCAGCGCTCCGTGCGGGACATGCAGCCCGGCCAGAACCCGTTCCATTTCGGCGCGGACGGCCTGCGTATCCAGGCTGGCCTGTCTCGCACGGACAGGATGGAACAGGGGCGTGACCTGGGTCGGATCCGAGGCGGCAGAGAGGCCGCATTCCGGAACAAGGCCCTTCAAGATCGCGGCAGCGCTTTCTCTGGTGCGCTGCTCCGCATCCGCCACACAGAGCACGTCTTCCGGGCCGGGGCAGCCCTGCGCGGGAAGCAGACCTTCTTCCGCCAGGATCCGCCGCATTTCCCGCCACTGGATGGTCAGCAGCTCCCCGCCCCGCGCGGTAAGTTCTCCTTTCCCGACAGGCCACTGGGGCCAGGGCCGGGATGCCCACCGGGCCAGCTCTTCCGGAGACTGGGTAGGCGAACGCACGCCGTGACGGCTGAGCACCACAAGCTTGAGCAGACGGCTGTTTTCCGGAGCATCGCCCCGGAGTCCCGCCGCATGGGCGTCACCCGCCGCAGCGGCAAGCGCCAGAAAAAGAATGCCGATCATTTTGAACATGGAATCCTCTCCTTGCATGAGGCGGGATATGAACCGCCGTGTCCGCGTCAGAATACCCTCCGGCGGCTCCCTGTTCAATCCCGTATGGAGGGAGCGCAGCAATTTATCATGAATGCTCTGTTATCGTGTAGTGTTGATAAAACTTGCCGCATTGCCATGCGGCGGGGGGCGTCGCGTTGCTCTCGATTCCCGCAAGCTCGAAGACTCGCCTGACGGGAACGCTGCGCTCGCGCCTCCGGCGGTCAAGGTTATTTTCAACACAATTCTGCAACAGGGCGTCATGAAAAGGAGCGTCTTTCAGACATACCCGTGTACCCCAATATCGACAAGGCATTAAATGCCTTAAAACGCCTCTCAGACGCCTCCAAAAAAGTGCATTTGTCATTTTCAGGAATCCGGGGTATACTCGGCGCAGTTTGTGAAAAAAACACAGATTCACTTAACCCATTCTGTTTTCGAGCTTTTCCGCAGATTGGAAAATTTCCTATCATGGCGCAGGGCACCATGCACGCCGACAAACCAACGCAAGCGGAAATGCCGGATACAGAGGGAGGGGCCGGACGCAGTGAGGCTGCTGAAAAGAGGCTTTTCCCTTAATCCTCTTTGCGGCTTTTTGAAACAGGCAGTACGCAAGCCCAAGGCGGGCTGTGCCGGGGCACCCGATGAACCCCCTCAAAGGGGGGCATCCCTTTGTATAACTGAACAATCAGACTTCAACATTCGGCGTTCGCCGCCGCGGGAAAAACATGACGCAGGAACATTTGGACAACGCTCCGACCAATTCATCCTACAACGCTTCCTCCATTACCATTCTGGAAGGTCTGGCGGCGGTGCGCAAGCGCCCGGCCATGTATATAGGCAGTACCGATTCGCACGGGCTGCATCATCTTGTCTATGAAGTGGTGGATAACGCCATTGACGAGGCCATGGCCGGATACTGCACCCATGTGGAAGTGATCCTGCACATGGACAACAGTATCACCGTGCGCGACGACGGACGCGGCATTCCCGTGGATATTCATCCCAAGCTCGGCGTGCCCGCCGTACAGGTGGTCATGACCAAACTGCACGCCGGAGGCAAGTTTGACAACGACGCCTACAAGGTGTCCGGCGGCCTGCACGGGGTGGGCGTATCCTGCGTAAACGCGCTGTCTGAATGGCTTGAGGTCACTGTGCGCCGTGACGGCAAGCGCTGGAGACAGCGTTACGAGCGCGGTACGCCTGTGACGGAGCTGATCAGTCTGGGGGAAGCCGAAGGCCATGGCACTACGGTACGTTTTCTGCCTGACGATCAGATTTTTGAATCTACCGAATTTTCCTTTGCCGTGCTCCAGAAGCGTTTTGAAGAGCTGGCCTATCTTAATAAGGGGCTGAGAATCGTCTGCGTGGACGAGCGCGCCAATGAAACGCACGAGTATTACGCCGAGGGCGGGATCCGTCAGTTCGTGCAGGATCTTAACAGCGGCGAACATACCATCCACGCCATTATTGCCGGAAGTGGCATCACGGACAACGTCACCGTGGAGTTCGCTCTCCAGTATAACGACAAGTACAAGGAAAATGTCCACACCTTTGCCAACAATATCCGTACCGTTGAGGGCGGAACGCACCTGGCCGGGTTCAAAACCGCTCTGACCCGTGCCATTAACGCGTATATCAAGACTCAGCCTGATCTGGTCAAGAAGCTCAAGGGGGAATCTCTTTCCGGAGATGATGTGCGCGAAGGCCTGACCGCCGTGGTCAGCGTCAAACTGCCCCAGCCCCAGTTCGAGGGGCAGACCAAGACCAAGCTCGGCAACAGCGAAATCGCGGGTATTGTATCCGGCGTCGTGTATCCCGCGCTGGATACGCACTTTCAGGAAAATCCCAAGGACGCCCGGGCGATTATCGACAAGGCCGTGGATGCGGCCCGCGCCCGCGACGCCGCCCGCCGCGCCAAGGAACTGGTGCGGCGCAAGGGCGCGTTGTCGGACAATTCCCTGCCCGGCAAGCTGGCGGATTGCAGCAGCAAAAACCCTGAAGAATGCGAAGTGTTCATCGTGGAAGGGGACTCCGCCGGAGGTTCGGCCAAACAGGGCCGCAACCCCAAGACCCAGGCCATTTTACCCCTGCGCGGCAAGATCCTGAACGTGGAGCGCACCCGTTTCGACCGCATGCTGGCCAGCCAGGAAATCAAAAACATGATTACGGCCATGGGCATGGGAGTGGGGGAAGATGTGGATTACGAAAAACTTCGTTACCACAAAATCATCATCATGACCGACGCGGATGTGGACGGAGCGCATATCCGCACCCTGATGCTGACCTTCTTCTTCCGCCATTATCCGGATCTCATCCGGCGCGGGCATTTGTTCATTGCCCAGCCGCCGCTTTTCGGCATCAAGAAGGGGAGCAGGATTCTTCGCTTTCTCAAAGATGAGCGGGCGCTGGAAGAGTTTCTCCAGCAGCGCCTGTCCACCGGCGTCAAAGCCGTCAATGCGGCCGGACAGGAATTCTCAAGCGAAGAATTTATCGCCGTGCTGAACACGGTGGACGAGCTTCAGAGCCGTATCCAGGACGCGGAGAATGCTTCTGTTTCCCGCGTGTTGTTTCTTGCGCTGCTGGAATTTGACGGACCCATGCCCCATACCGAAAACCCTGTGGAACCCGAAGGCTTCCGCGAATGGATGGCGGAGCGGGAATACAGCGTGAAGCTGGAGAGTGAATCCAACGACGATGGAGAGCGTCATTTCCTGCTGTTTGAAAATTCGGGCGGGCACCGCACTCGTCTGCCGCTGGAATTCTTTTCCGGGCGCATCTATCGGGGCGGAAGGCAGGCTTTGGACAAGCTGAGCGCCCAGTGCGGCGAGTTTCCCATTACCCTCAATTCCGGAGAAAACACCGTACAGGTAACGGATTTCTTCACTCTGCAGGAGAAAGCCTATGAACTCGCGCGTCGGGGCTACGATATTCAGCGCTATAAGGGTCTGGGTGAAATGAATGCCAACGACCTGGCGCTGACGACCATGGAGCCGGGCAGGCGCACCCTGCTTCAGGTATCCATTGAGGATGCGCAGTCCGCTTCCGAAGCCATTGAGGAGCTGATGGGCGACCGTGTTGAAGCCCGGCGTGAATACATCATCCGCAATGCGCTGGATATGGAAGATCTGGATATCTGATCAGGGATGATGACCCCCGAAAAGCGCGGTTTGCGCCGCCATCGGCGGCATACGTTACGGCGGCAGCCCTTTCTCCCCACCTTTTCCGGCATGCGCCGGGCCTTGTAAAGGAACAGCACAGTGGAAGAACTGGAACAATATACCCCCATAGATATTGAAAAAGACCTGCGCCAGTCTTATCTGGCGTATTCCCTCAGCGTCATTATCGGCCGCGCCATTCCGGATGCGCGCGATGGCCTCAAGCCCGTGCACCGGCGCATTCTGTTCGCCCAGTCGCAGATGGCGAACACGTACACCCGCCCGCACAAAAAGTGCGCCCGTGTGGTCGGCGATGTCATCGGCAAGTACCATCCCCACGGCGACAGCGCTGTCTACGACGCACTGGTGCGCATGGCGCAGGATTTCTCCATGCGCGACCCGCTGGAAGACGGACAGGGGAATTTCGGCTCCATTGAAGGCGACAGCGCGGCGGCCATGCGATATACGGAAGTGCGCATGTCTCGTCTGGCTTCTGAATTCCTGAATGATATCGACAAGAAAACCGTGGACTTCCGCCCGAACTACGACGGATCGGAGCAGGAGCCGGAGGTGCTTCCCACCAAGGTGCCGAATCTGCTGCTCAACGGCTCTTCGGGGATTGCGGTGGGTATGGCCACCAATATCCCTCCGCACAACCTCGGAGAGCTTTGTGACGCACTCATCCGGCTTATTGATGAGCCGGACTGCACGGTGGAGGATCTCATTGATCTGGTGCACGGGCCGGACTTCCCCACGGCCGGTTTTGTTTATGCCGGACAGGGTCTGCTTGATGCCTACCGCACCGGGCGCGGCATTGTGAAGATGCGCGGCAGGGTGGAGGTGGAGGAACGCAAGAAGGGCCAGCAATCCGTGGTGATCCGCGAAATTCCCTATGGTCTGAACCTTGCCGCTCTGGTGACCAAAATCGCCGAACTGGTCAACGACCACAAAATCGACGGCGTGTCCGATCTGCGCAACGAATCCAACCGCAACGGCATCCGGGTGGTGCTGGATCTCAAGCGCGGCACCATCCCCGATGTGGTGATCAATTCGCTGTACAAGTACACTCCGCTGGAAAGCTCTTACGGCATCAATATGCTGGCGGTGGTGAACAACAAGCCCCAGCTGCTGAACCTGAAAAGCGCGCTGGCCTGTTTTCTCGATCACCGGCGCGAGGTGGTCATCCGCCGTACGCGCTTTGACCTCGACAAGGCCAGGGCGCGCGCGCATATTGTGGAAGGCCTGCTCAAGGCCCTGGATGTCATTGATGAAATCGTGGCTCTGATCAAGGCCTCTCCTACGCCTCTGGAAGCCCGCAACGGGTTGATGGAGCGGTTCGGATTTTCAGAAGTCCAGGCTCAGAGCATTCTGGACATGCGCCTGCAACGCCTCACCGGCCTGGAGCGCGACAAACTTCAGGACGAATACGCTGAACTTCAGCGCCTTATCGCCTATCTTACGTCCATTCTGGAAGATTCCTCCGTCTTGCGCGGCGTATTGCGCGATGAAACCAATGAAATCAAGGCTGCCTATGCTTCTCCACGCCGCACGGAAGTGCTCATGGATGAACTGGGCGGCATTGATATTGAAGATCTCATTCCGGACGAGGACGTGGTCATTACCCTGTCGCGGCGCGGCTATATCAAGCGTACCATGCTGGCGACCTATCAGCAGCAGAAGCGCGGCGGCAAGGGCATTGCCGGTCTGCACACCGGGGATGACGATTTCGTGCAGGATTTTCTGACCACCACGAATCACCAGTTCCTTTTACTGTTCACCAACAAGGGCCGCATGCATCAGCTCAAGGTGCATCAGGTGCCGGAAGGAAGCCGCACCGCCAAGGGCGTGCACATTGCCAATCTGCTTCCTCTGGAAAAAGACGAATGGGTAGCCAACGTGCTGACGGTGCGGGAATTTGCGGAAAATCGCTTTTTCCTGTTCACCACCAAGCGCGGCATGGTCAAGCGCTCCAGCGCCTCCCTGTACGCCCGGTGCCGCAAGAGCGGGCTTATTGCCCTCAGCATGCGTGAAGATGATGAACTCATCGCCGTGCGGGAAATCAATGAAGATGACCATATTGTGCTCGCCACGGCCAACGGCATGGCCATTCGCTTTTCCGCCACGGATGTGCGGCCCATGGGCCGCAGTGCGGCCGGGGTCAAGGGCGTGGGGCTGCGTCGGGGGGATACCGTGGTTTCCAGCCTGACCCTGCGACCGGAGGATCAATCCACGGAAATCATGGCTGTGTCCGCCCTGGGGTACGGCAAGCGCACCCGCGTAGACCTGTACCGGCTCCAGAGCCGCGGCGGAATCGGCCTGATCAACTTCAAGGCGTCGCCCAAAACGGGCGGCGTTATCGGAGCCATGCCGGTTACGGATGCGGATTCCCTTATCCTGCTGACGTCCACCAACAAGATTATCCGTCTGAGCGTGGATGAAGTGCGTTCGGTGGGGCGCGCCACCATGGGCGTGCGCCTGGTGCGGCTTGACGACGGAGCGACGGTGGTGGGGTTTGACACCGTAGCTGACAATGCCGGTATGGAAGAGGGGGAGAACACGCCCGGCATTCCCGCTTCTGCCGCTACCGGCCCTGAAATTTCGGGAACGGAAGAATAGGCCATGTTCGGTTGTTCAGGGCTGCGCCTGTTGTGCCGTCTGCTCGTTGTCTCGTCCTTTTTCGGCTGCCTTGCGGCGTGTGACCGGACCTACCCGTCAAACGACTTTGAGGCGGCCAAAGAGGCGGCCAGGGAGCTGGATTGGGCGCAGAGCGCCCGTTTGCTTCAGCGTTATCTGCGCGATGAAATGGATGAAACCCGGCGTTGGGAGGCGTGGACGCTGCTTGCCCTGTCCCATGAACGTATGGGCGAACGGAGCTGGTTGGTGGAAACGCTGGAGAACATGCGCCACGAGTTTGAAAACAACCCTGAGCAACTGAAATGGGTGCTGCATGAATTGGGCACGACGTATGAAGCCATGCGCCTGTGGGACGAGGCTTCCGAAACATGGCTTCAGCTGCTGGATGTGGCGGAGCTTTCCGACCATGACGCCGCCCGCCTGTACGAGCATATGGGCTTGTATTATCAGCGCGGGCAAAAATTCGATATGGCTGAAGATATGTTCGGCATGGGGCTGGAGCACGCGGACACGGTGGCGCTCAAGGTTTCATGCCGTTATCAGATTGCCTATACCTATTACCTGCAGGACAGACGGGAAGAGGCGCTCGCTATGCTGGACGAGGTGCTGGCCGTGCCGGAACTGGCGGAACGCCTGAAGGAAGGCAGGCCGGAAGGCGCGGGAACTGTGCGGGCAGATGTTGTGCAGGAGAGCGAATTGCTTGGCCAGGCGCTGCTGCTTAAAGGGGATATTCTGGAGACGCTGGAAAAGAGGAAAGAGGCTCTTGCCTGTTTTGAGCTTGCAAAAACCTGGTATCCCAGCCCTGAAGTGGCACAGCGGCGCGAGGAACTGCTGCTTAAGAAGAAAAAGGTTACGCCGGTTATCCAGAGAAAGTAGGGCACAGCCCCCGGCGGGCTGCCCGGACTTTCCGTCAGGCTGTTTGGCGGTGTGGACGCCGCGAAGCGGCGTTTGTCATCACGGTTCCATGACAGAGCCAGGCGTTTCCTTCCGTTTCTGCGCCAGGGGCAGGGTGCGATCATAAAAAATGCCTGCTTCTGTCACGCGCGCGACAACGGCATGGACTTCCACGCCCCGCGCGACGGCATCATAAAAGGCGGCGGCGTAGGCGGGGTCAATGTATTCCGCCGGGCCGAAGCAGGAGCCATCCGGGCGCTGAACCAGATACAGCATCGCCGCGCGGCAGCCTTCCCTTACCATACGAATCAGGGTACCCAGATGTTTTTCACCTCGGGCAGTGACCGCGTCGGGAAAGGCCGCGACGCCGTCTTCCACCAGGGTGACATTCTTGCACTCCACCCAAAGCGGAGGAAGGGAGGCGTCGGAGCGGGTGAAAAGACCGTCCAGACGGCTTTCCCCGCAGACAGCCTCACGTTTGAATCCGTCATATCCCGCCGTCCAGGGAAGGAGATGCGCCCTGAACGCGGCTTCAAGAAAACGATTGGGCAGGGACGTATTGACTCCCGCCCAGAAGAAGGATCCGGGCATGGCGCCGGGCTGCCCGATGCCCTCCACGGTCCAGGCCAGCTTGCGCTTGGGGTTGGCCGCCGGGGACAGCAAGACAGGCGCGTCGGGCCGCAGCATGCCCAGCATGGAGCCCGTGTTGTTGGTATGAGCGGTGATGATTTCACCGTCCAGTTCCGCGATAACGAAGAAGCGTTTCTCCCTGCGGATGAAACGCGCGGTACGGCAACCGGGGGGGAAAGGCAGAAGGGGGGCGGGGGTCAATTTACACTCCTTGGGGAAACTGCTACCGTTGCAGGGACAGCCGCGGGCGGCGCCAGCATGGAACAAGATTGATGCGGAGGCAAGATGCCGTAAAGCGGATTTGTCATCATTCTGAATATCCGCTTTTTTTCGGCATGAGGCCGAAACCCACAGGAAGTGAACGAGGAAGTTATGAGATTTTCACAGCGCATGAACCTGTTCAAACCTTCCGCGACTCTGGCCCTGAATGACAGAGTGCTTGAACTGCGTTCACAGGGAGTGGAGATTGCCAATCTTGTGGTCGGCGATCCCGATTTCAATACGCCGGATCATATCAAAGACGCCGCGAAACGGGCGCTGGACGAAAACCGCACGCACTATACGCCTGTCCCCGGCTGGAAGGAACTGCGCGAGGCGGTGCTCAGCTATCTTGGGCGCGTTTATGGACTGGAAGCCGAAATCGGGAATGTGGCGGTCAGCACCGGAGGCAAGCAGGCGTTGTTCAATGTGCTGATGTGCGTTGTTGACCCCGGGGACGAGGTGATCATTCCTGTTCCCTACTGGACGAGCTATCCTGATATGGTGGCTCTGGCCGGGGCCGTTCCTGTATTTGCCCCTTCGCCCGCGTCGCGCGGCTTCCGCATCACGCCGGAAGATCTGGAAAAGGCCCGGACGCCCAAAAGCAGGGCGCTGATGCTCAATTCTCCCTCCAATCCCACGGGCGTGGCCTATACCGCCGAAGAAACGGAAGCCATTCTTGAATGGGCGGCGCGGCACGATGTTTTTGTTATTGCCGATGAGGTGTATGATCAACTGGTATACCCCCCCGCGGAACGGGCCGGTGCCTGCCTGTGGTGGAAAAAGCATCCTGAAAGCGTGGCTGTGGTCAATGCGTTGTCCAAAAGTTTTGCCATGACGGGCTGGCGTATGGGGTATACCCTGGCTCACGCGGATTTGATCAAGCAGTGCATGAAAGTGCAGAGCCAGGTGACCTCCAACCCCTGTTCCATTGCCCAGGCCGCGTCCGCGGCGGCGCTGGAAGGGGATTTTGGCGAAATGGCCGCCATGCGCGAGGCGTTTATGCGCCGCAGAGATATGGCCTATGCGGAAATTTCCTCCTGGGAGGGCGTGATTTGCCCTTGCCCTGAGGGAGCGTTTTATCTTTTTCCCGATGTAAGCGCCCTGTTCAATGCAAAAATGCCTGATGACGCCGCCTTTTGCCGTTATCTTCTGGATGAAGCCCGCGTCGCGGTCATGCCGGGGGCTGCTTTCGGTGATCCGCGTTGCGTGCGCTTCTCCTACTCTGTGGCGGATGAAGTGCTCAAATCCGCGCTTCATCGTGTTAAAAAGGCTTTGTATGCCTAATGATGGAGGTTGTTCATGTCTGAAAAGAGCGCCATTCTTGACTGTTCTCATGCCTTTCCTTCCTTGCCCGACACTGATCCGCATGGGGAGCGGGCGGCGCAGCTTGCCGCCCGCCTGGTAAAGGAAAGCGATCACCTGCCGTTTTTGACCATGCCCTATGCCTGGGATTTGAGCCTTAAATTGCGGGGGCATGCGGAATTTCTGCGCAGTTTTAAGCATATGCTGCTTCTCGGGATCGGGGGATCAGCCCTGGGCGCGCGGGCGCTGCAAAAGGCTTTTGCCCCCGCTCAGGACAGGCCCGGATATGAAGGCCCGTGGCTGTGGATTGCCGACAATCTGGATGAGGCGGCGTTCTCGGCCATGCTGGACAAACTTCCCGCGGAAGAGACTCTGGTGGTGGTGGTCAGCAAGTCCGGCGGCACGCTGGAAACAGCGGCTCAGTATCTGGCCGTGCTGCCCTGGCTGAAAAAGCGTCTTCCCGCTACCTGGCAGGAGCATCTGTTCATGGTAACTGATGCGCAAAAGGGTTTTCTGCGCGACGAAACAGACGCCGCCTTTCTGCGGTCCCTGCCTGTGCCGGAACATCTGGGCGGACGTTATTCCGTACTCTCCGCCGTGGGGCTTGTGCCCGCGCTCTTTCTCGGCATCAACTGGGCGGCGCTGCTGGACGGCGGATGTACGCTGGGGCGTGAGCTTCTGGAAAAGGCGTCTTCTGACCCCGCAGCTTTTGCCAGCCACCCCGCGTGGAAAATAGCCTCCTGGGCGGCGTACTGGGCTGAACACGGCAAGGGGCAACTCATCAATTTCTGCTATGAACCGGCCCTGGCCTCCTTCGGCCCCTGGTTTTGCCAGCTCTGGGCGGAAAGCCTGGGAAAGAACGGCAAGGGCAGCATGCCCATTTCCGCTGTGGGCGCGACTGATCAGCATTCCCTTCTTCAGATGTTTTTGCAGGGGCCCGCAGACAAGGCCTGCCTCTTTCTCGGCAGACAGAGCGCTGCGCGCAAGGACGGGGAGATCCGCCTTGACAAGGAACAGCGCGAGCCGTGGACATGGCTGTCGGGTCTTTCTCTGGATGAAATATTCAGAGCAGAGGCTATGGCTACGCAAATGTCGCTGGAACGGGCGGGAATGCCCCTGATTTCCCTTGAACTGCCGGAAGCCTCCCCCTGGCAGGCCGGACGCCTTATCGTCCTGCTTGAGGCTGCTACGCTGCTTACAGGCTGGCTGCTCGACATCAATCCGCTGGATCAACCGGCGGTAGAGGAGGGCAAGCGTTTGGCGCGGGCCAGACTTGGAGCGGGCGGGGCGGAAGACGAACGGCGTATTCTTGAGGAATTTGCCGCGCGGCCTCGCGCGATTCTGGAATTTTGACCGGATTCCGCCTGAATGTTCAGGCGGAATTCCGAATGGAGCACGCGTGTTTAAGCGCAAGAGCAAACAGCAACAAGCCGAACAGAGCTCCCGCTACCTGCCGTTTGGGCTGGCCCGCTTTTTTTCCTGGTTTTTTCTGCTGCTTGTTCTTGCCAGCAGTGTTTTCCTCTCATTGTTCATCGCTCGCGCCACAACAAGCACGCTCCTGGATAGTCAGGAAGATTATGCCCTGCTTCTGGCAGAGAATCTGGGCAAGCAGATATTCAACCGCTTCACGCTGCCTGTTACGGTGGCATCCGGAAGGGTAAAACTTGGAGATCCTGAACAATACCGCCTGCTTGATGAAATAATTCGCTCGTTGTTGCATGGGTTGCGGGTGGAAAGCATCCGTATTTTCAACAATGAATATGCAGTGACCTATTCCACAGATAAAAATGAAGTGCGAAGGACGGATCTGTATACGCAGGGCGTGCCGGAAATTTTTCAGGGTAAGCACCATCATTTTGATGTGCTCTCTACCATGTCGTATTTTCAGGCCATGCTGCGACCTCGCCTCGCGGAGGGAAGTTTTCAGCTAAGGACGATATATCCACTTAAAATAAATCAGGAATTATACCCCAATCTCAGTGAGGAAGACGCCGCCACGGTGCTGGGAGCCCTGGAAGTCATCCAGGATGTGAGCAACCATTATCAGATTTCCATACGCAACCAATGGCTGATTATGGGGGGATTTCTCGTATCCAGCCTTGTCCTGTTTACGCTGCTTCATGTGGTGGCGCGCAAGGCGGAAAAAGTCATTGCCGAACGCATGGAGCGCAACCTGCAACTTGAGGCTGAACTACACCAGAGTGAGAAACTGGCCAGCATGGGCCGCATGGTGGCCTCTATCGCCCATGAAATCCGTAATCCGCTGGGTATCATCCGATCCAGCGCGGAGTTTTTGCTGCGCCGGGAAAAATCCGTGGAGGATTCCAGCCGTCCGATTCTTGAGGCCATTTATGATGAATCCTGCCGCCTGGGGTCAACGGTCAACGACTTTCTTGATTATGCCAGACCTCGCCAACCTCGCAGAGATGTGGTCAACATGACCGATGTGGCGCACAAGGCATTCAGTTTTCTGAGCGGAGAATTCCACCGCCAGAATGTGGAGCTTGCAGACGATCTTCCGGAATCTCTGCCTACGCTGGGAGATGATGACCTTTTGTACCGGGCAGTGTATAATGTCCTGGTAAATGCCCTTCAGGCGATAGGGGAACAGGGGCGTGTTGTTGTGCAAGGGCAGGTGCGCGAGGACGGGCAAACCATATTTGAAGTGATGGACAGCGGGCCGGGTTTTGCCGATTATTGTCTCAAAGCCCTGGATCCTTTTTATACGACGAAAGACAATGGAACCGGGCTTGGGCTTCCTATTGTCCAAAGCATCATTACTTCGCATGGAGGAAGGCTTGAACTGGAAAACAGCAGAGAAGGCGGAGCGCTGATCCGCTTTGTTCTTCCCGGGGTGAACCTTCCTCCTTTAATTGAGGCGGGGCAGACTTCCCACCCTTCCCGGGAGCATTGATTGAGCTTCAATATAGTCAGCGAACTCGCTAACTCCTACTCCCAGCATGGAATGCTGCGGAGCAGGGGGCGTCAGTCGCAAGCCCGGCGCGGCGGCATAGCCGGGTTCGCTCGCCGAAACCGCGCTTTTGGCAAAGCGCTCCTGGAGAGTATTGCCTGCCTTTGTAGGCATTCCGGAGAGCGTACAGGCAGCGCGTCTCAAAAGTTGCCATCATGAAAAATGAAAGTTGATCTGGTTTACTGTCGGCCGGTCAAACTTTCAGGAGTAAACGGTTATGAGTGAAAAATCCCGAATATTGATTCTGGACGATGAAAAGAACTATCTGCTTGTGCTTGAGGCCTTGCTGAGCGATGCGGGATACGCCGTTACTCCCATCAATGATCCTGAAATGGCTGTTTCCTATTTGGAAGAGGCCGAGGTCGACGTCGTCATCACGGATATGAAAATGCCCAAGATGTCCGGCCTGGAAGTGCTTCAGCACGTCAAGCGCAATTCCCCGTCCATACCTGTGCTGATTATGACAGCCTTTGGTTCGATTGAGAGCGCTGTGGAAGTCATGAAATACGGTGCGTTCGATTATATTACAAAACCCTTTGCCAATGACGAGTTGCTGCTTTCTGTCCACAATGCGGTGGAATTATCGCGCGCGCACCAGCAGTACCGAATTTTGCAGGAAAGCCTGGAAGAGCGTTACAGTACCCATCAGATCATAGGCAAGTCTCCTGCCATGCGTGAAACGCTGAGTATTGTTGATCGTGTCTCGGCAAGCCGCTCCACAGTCCTTATTACGGGTGAGTCAGGAACCGGAAAGGAACTTGTGGCCAGGGCTATTCATTTTTCGTCTCCTCGCAAGGATGAACCCTTTGTGGCGGTGAACTGTATGGCCTTCAACGCCGGAGTGCTGGAAAGCGAGCTTTTCGGGCACGAAAAGGGCTCATTTACCGGAGCCGTGGCCATGCGGCGCGGGCGCTTTGAGCAGGCGGATCGAGGAACGCTTTTTCTTGACGAAATAGGGGAATTGCCCTCCGATCTTCAAGTCAAACTTTTGCGTGTCTTGCAGGAACGCGTATTTGAACGGGTAGGGGGAACAGAGCCAGTCAAGGTGGATATCCGCATTGTTGCGGCAACGAATAAAGACTTGGCAAAAATGGTGGAAGAAGGGAGCTTTCGTGAAGATCTGTTCTATCGGCTTAATGTCGTACAGATTCATATTCCCCCGTTACGCGAGCGCCGTGAGGATATTCCGCTGCTTGTCTCCCACTTCATTGCACAGATTGCGTCGGAAAACGGCATCCCTCCCAAAAGTTTCACTCAGGAAGCCCAAAACTACCTTTCCGGCTATGAATGGCCTGGGAATATCCGTCAGTTGCAAAATGTCATAGAACGCTGCATGGTGATGATCCCCCGTGATGTGATCGATGTTGAAGACTTGCCGCCGGAAATTCGGGATGAAGAATCACAGTTCAAAAGCGCCGTGGATTTATTGCCTGTGGAACTCAATCTGGCGGACACACTGGATAAGATTGAAGCGGCCCTGATTCGCCGGGCGTTGGTACGGTCTGACTTTGTTCAGGCTCATGCCGCTGATCTTTTGGGAATTTCCCGTAGCCTGATGCAGTATAAACTAAAGAAATACAATATCATCGGGCATTAGAGCAGGTTAGATACCGCGGTAAAAATGCCTGTTCCGTACAGCGGCAAGAGGAGGAGATGTTTCATGTGAAACATCTCCTCCTCTTTAAGGGCTTTAACCCGTCAAAGAGTAAAGCGCCTGCTACAGAGAACTATCCGCTATATGCGGGTGAGGGCAAACAAACATTCTGCACAAAAAACACCTTTCCTGTACACGAGAGCATTTCAATGACAAAATGCTCTAACGATCGCGCCTCCGGCGCTCAAGGATATGTTCAACATTATTCTGGAACAGAGCCAAACGTTATTTTTAGGGTTAGCATGTTTCACATGAAACAATAAACTTGCAAAGTATATCTCTGTCGATTATCAGAAAAAAGAAGTTTGGTAATGGAGGGCAATATGGCACGTATCATAGCCGTCGCAAACCAGAAGGGCGGCGTTGGTAAAACAACGACATCCGTCAATCTCGCAGCCTCGCTTGCTATTATGGAAAATCGAGTGTTGTTGGTGGACTGTGATCCTCAGGCGAACTCGACAAGTGCTCTTGGTTTTGATCAAGAGACAACTGAATCCAATCTTTATACTTCTTTTTATAAGCCGGATAAGCTTGCGGAAGCTTTGTTGCCTACAGCCACTCCCTATCTCACGTTGTTGCCTTCTTGTTCGGATCTTGTGGGTATAGAGCTTGAACTTGTCGACAAAATGGCGCGAGAATATTACCTTGCCGAATTGCTGCAGCCTGTCAGTCAAGACTATGATTATATCATTCTGGATTGTCCTCCTTCTCTTGGATTAATCACGCTTAATACCATGTGTGCGGCAAAGGAATTGTTGATTCCTCTGCAATGTGAATTTTTTGCACTGGAAGGAATTGTAAAACTTCTTCATACATATGAGCAGGTGAAAAAACGCTTAAATCCTGAAATTGAACTGCTTGGTGTCGTTCTGACCATGTTTGATGCTCGAAACAAGCTGGCGCGCCAGGTAAAAAATGAAGCGGAGCGCTGTTTCCCGAAAGACATGTTCAAAACATTAATTCCCCGGAACGTGCGCTTGTCGGAAGCTCCCAGCCATGGAAAATCAATTTTGCACTATGATATCAAGTCAAAAGGGGCAGAAGCCTACCTGGAACTGGCCAAGGAAGTGGTTCGAAAAAAGCCGCGGCGTACGGTTGCTTAATTCTTTGGGGCATGTATGGCGTGTGCTGGAATGTTTCTTTCAGTACGCTTATTTTTGCAGCATATAACCTGACGTTAACAAAAAAAACACACTTGTTTTAAGCTGTATTGAGCTAGAGCATTTTGTCATTGAAATGCTCTCGGAGTCGAGCGGAGCGAGGCTCATCT
>CAJTSU010000036.1:0-210 GCA_910579055.1 uncultured Mailhella sp.
AAGCGGGAAGCCTGCCTTAAGATAAGTGCTCCCTGACGCAAGTCCTGAAGGGCCCAGGTAGACGACCTGGTGGATAGGTCGGAGGTGTAAGCGCTGTGAGGCGTTCAGCTGACCGATACTAATAGCCCGTGAGTCTTGTTTTCTCAAGAACTCTTCTTTCCCTGTCAATTCTATATTTTGATGTTTCCTTGGTGTCCAAGGAGAGGCGGG
>CAJTSU010000036.1:220-13206 GCA_910579055.1 uncultured Mailhella sp.
ACACCCGACCCCATTCCGAACTCGGTAGTTAAGCGCCTCATCGCCCATGATACTGCGTATCCTTGCGTGGGAAAGTAGGTCGACGCCAAGGTTTTCTTTCTGGCCCCCGTCCATGGACGGGGGCCTTTGTCTTTTAAGGCTTCGAACTTCCCCGGAAATGGGTCGGGGTGTTAGAGCATGTTGTTATTGAAATGCTCTCGGAGTCGAGCGGAGCGAGGCTCCGGCGGAGGCGTGAAACCTGCGCGCCAGAACATAGGAGTCTGGCTGGCGGATACTTTCGATCGCAAAATGCTCTGGGTTGTTGCGCTGTTACAGCAGGAAGCCCCGCCCCCGCATCGCCATGCGGCGGGAGAGCGGAGTCAGGAGCAGCGATTTGAGCGCAAAAGGAGAAAGCTGTGGATTCTTTTGATAAACTGGATAAATTGAAAGAACAATACTCTTCGTTTATAGATAATTTTTCTGTGGATGCTTTTTGGGATACGGTAAAGAAGCATGCAAAGACTGTAGGTTGTGAGGGTATCCGTAACGGATTGCGCCTTTTTTACGCCTTGGATAACCCCAAAATGCCTGCTAAAATTAAAATGATTATTTATGGTGCGTTGGGATATTTTATTTCCCCTTTGGATGTGATTCCTGACTTTATGCCTATTGTGGGATTTACTGACGATATTGGAATTCTTGCGGCAGCTGTGGGGATTGCCGCATTGTATATTGATAGTGATGTAAAAGACAAGGCAGATCGCAAACTGGCCGATTGGTTTGGGGATACAACGTGCTAAAGCAGCTGGAATGGAACAGAGCAACGTCGCTCAACATTAAGCGGCTTGGTGATATGCGCATGTATCCACGCCGACAGCACGCTGGACACATCCTCCCAAAAACGTCGGCGTAGTGGCGATGACGGCAATGCTTATAGCCTCGTCGCGCCATTGGCGCGAAGCGCCTTACGGAAGAACAGAGCAAAGATACGCCGCGACCTGCTCGCAATTTTCGGGCCTGCTGTTTTTGTCAGCAGCCTCGCCCGTGTGAAACACGGGCGAAAGGCAGCATGTATCCACGGCCGGTTTTGCTTGCGCCTTCGTGAAGCAGCGCTTCACTCGGCTCCTCGCGACCTTTCAATGACGCTCAATGGGCTTTGCCGATACTCGCTCTCGCTTGCGTTTTGCGCTCAAAACGCTGCGCTCGCACTCCGTGCCTTCCCTCCATGCCGTATTACCATGCGGCGGGGGAATGTTGTATGGGGCTAGGCGTAGTGCCCGCGCGCGGCGGTGACGGAATCGCGCAAGGTGTCGGTCAGGCCGGGCAGCAGGGCGCGAATCGCCTCCGGGCTTTGATTTGCCTTGAACGCCGCATCTATTTCAGCAGCTTTTTCCTGCAGGAGCAGGAGGCCGAGACTCGCGCCGATGCCTTTCAGCGTGTGGGCAAGGCGGTGAGCAAGTTCCCAGTCATCCGCATCCAGGGCGGTTCCAATTTTTGCAGCGTCTTCTGCGTGCTGGTCGGCGAATTTGCCCAGCAGTTTGCGGAACAAGGCTTCATTTCCTGCTACGCAATGCAGGCCGAAAGCCGGATCAAAAAGAGGCACGGACATTCGCTCTCCTGTGGTAAGAATTCATTTATTGGGAAGCCGGAATGATCATACTCTGTCAACATACAACTGTTCAAGAAACAATTCCATACTTTCGTCCATGCGGGGAATAAAGGGCGAAAGTTCAAAGGGCTTTTGACATGCCGGGCAGTACATATACGCTTCATGGCAACTGCGGCGGATATTCAGGTTAGCCCCGCAGTCCGGACAAGGGAGTGTGGTGCGGGCTTCACGGGGAGCAAAAAAGAAGGGCATGAAAGACTCCTTGGGGATCCGGTATGCCGGGCTTGCGGATAAAGAACCGGGCGGATGGTTAAAGCTCCTGTCTGTAACGCAGAGACTGGCGCAGAGTTTCCCGATCCATGAATTTGACTTCCGAGCCGAGCGGGATGCCTTGAGCCAGGCGGGTGATCCGGAGTTTCGGGAAACGCCTGTTCACTTCGTCGCGCACATAGCCTGCTGTGGCCTCGGCTTCAGCCGTGGCTCCCAGAGCGAGAATAAGTTCGTTCACTTCGCCCTCATTCAGGCGCTTTATAAGCCGCTCCATGTCCAGGGTTTCAGCGGGGCTGTGTTCCAGCGGAGAGAGCAGGCCGCCGAGAATGAGATATTGTCCCTTGTAAAAATTGCCTTCCTCTATGGTGAGCAGGCTGTCCCACTCCGCCACAAGACAAAGGCTGTCGCGGTTACGCGCCGGGTCTGCGCAGACGGAGCAGGGATCGCTGTCCGACAGGCCGCCGCAGCGGGAACACATATGCAGCTTGTCGCGCAGTTCATAGATATTTTTACCCAGGCGGCGTGCTTCAGCCTCCGGCCATTTGAGCAGGATCATGGCGGCGCGCATGGCTGACTTGGGCCCAAGGCCCGGCAGGCGGGCCATTTGTTCGACCAGTTCCTTGAGGGGTTCGGGAATGCGTTGCATACAGACCTTATAAAGCTGTTCAGCATTGAAAGTAATCCGGCCGGAACAGAGTGTTCCGGCCGGAGCTGCTGATAACGTCGGCAGCTCCTGATTGCCCGGACAACGTCGAGGCTCACCAGCCAAAGCTGGATTCTTTGCCCCTGATTGCCGGCAGGGTGAGAGGCGTGGTGACCTTCACGCCGGGCACACCGTAACGAACAGTGAAGGTTCCGGCGTAACGGTTGCCCCGGTAGACTTCCACCCGGTAAATATTGCCCGCCGTATCCAGAGAATAATGTTCAAGAAAGTCCTGACGGCGGATGTTAAGGCCGCTCTCGTCAGCGCCGAGAGTCGCGCCGATGGCGTTGACGCGGCAGCCCGGCGTCTTCTTGACCAGGAATGTTTCCCGCGGGCGGATTTCGTCGCCGAAATGCACCGTTTGCTCTTCTCCGTCCACCAGGACGGAGACGGAATCAATGGAATCATCGCGTTCCCGCCACTCGGGCCGGAAGCTGGTCACCATATTGTTCCCGTAGTGAATGGTCAGTTTGCCGCGCTCGCCGCTCACGGCCACTATGGGCATATTGGCGCTGAGGGTTTTTTCTCCTCCTTCGGGCAGAGGGATGGTGCCCGCAAGATGACGCCGTACGCCGGAGAGCGGCAGAACCATGCGGTTGTCCATAAACCCCGCGTAAACATCGCGTCCCAGGGCGTCCAGCACACCCTCGGCAGTCAGAGGAAAATCTCGCTCGAACTTCACGCCCGCGATGCGCAGAAACGCCTCCACCATGCACAGCTGGTAGTACGCGCGCTCCTTTACACCGAAATCCTTGCTCACTTCCAGGCCATAGGCCGCCTTGCCGTTGTTCAGGGCGAACCAGGTCAGACTTTTTGCCATTTCCCTGTCGCCGTCGCCGGTGTGCGTGTTGCGCACATACAGGGCGTGCGGGGCGGCGAGCAGACGCGTATTGACATCTTTTGTTACTGCGGTTGCAGTTTCGGCCAAATTGCCAAAGGCGACGCCGGGCAGTTCCTCCTGATCGATGATGACGCTCTGGCCCCAACGCTTGGGGTTGTGCGTATCAGATTCCCAGGTCGGACGGTAGAAACCGCTGCCGTCGTGCAGGTTGAGAATAAGGTCGATTTCGGGGCGTGTGATGATGTCCTGCAGGCGGCGTATCGTGGCATACTCGGGGTCATTTTTCCCCAATACGGCGAATTTGCGGTTCATGTCGCCGTACAATCCGCGTGAACGCTTGATAATGCTGGGAAAATTGAGGTTGGGAATGATCAGCACCATGCCTTTGTCATAGCGGTAATGGGTGGCAAGCAGCGCGGCGGCGGAAAAGCCTCCCGGCTCGTCCCCCTGAATGCCGCCCACAATGAGCACGGTGGGGCCTTCTCCCGGCCCGTGCGCGGCAAGGGTAAAATCCAGAGAAGAGGTCAGCGGGGGCAGAGCGTTCGCCGCTTTTGTGCGCTTTGCGGCAAAGGCTTCTTCGGGATGGTACGGCAGGCTGAGAGAGAAAACAGCAAGGAGGACGCACGCGATGGAAAAAATGCGGCACATAGAGAGGATATGCGGCACAACTGTGAACACGGCGACTCCATTCTGGAAACCGACGCCCGCAGGACGGGAGCGGTTTTTTATGTGGCTCAGGCAAATGCGGAATGCGAAAATATGGGAAAGAAATACCCTTCGGGCAATTCTCCGTCAATACGCGCGGACGCGGGAGGGGCGGCCGGGCTTTTTTCCGGCTTGACCTGTGATGTGGGCGGACGTATCGTTTTCCTTCCCATTTTCGCGAGCGGCGCGATATTTTCGGGTTTTCGCAAGGAGATTTATTATGCCCGGCTTGGAACTCACTCCGTACATCTGGTTTGACGGCAAACTCGTCCCGTCCGAAGATGCCAAAATTCATGTCCTTACCCATGCCCTGCACTACGGCACAAGCTATTTTGAAGGCATCCGCGCCTATGCGTGCGCTGACGGCACTTCCGCCGTGTTCCGTCTGAAGGAGCACATGAAGCGTTTCGTCAACTCTGGAAAGATCCTGCGACTGACCTGCCCCTATGATCTCGCCACACTGGAAAAGGCTGTGCTTGACACCATGGTGGCCAATAAGATGCCCGCCGGGTATATCCGGCCTCTGGCCTGGGTGGGGGAAGGGCCGCTCGGGGTTTTTCCCGGCAATCCCGTCCATGTTATCGTGGCAACCTGGCCCTGGGGCGCGTATCTTGGAGCGGAAGCTCTGGAAATGGGCGTGCGGGTCAAAACCAGCTCGTTCAACCGTATTCACCCCAATACCCTCATGGGCAAGGCCAAGGCGGGCGGAAACTACGTCAACTCCGTACTGGCCAAAATGGAAGCCGTGCAGAGCGGGTATGACGAAGCCCTGATGCTTGACGTCAACGGCTGTGTAGCGGAAGCCACCGGCGAAAATGTGTTCATCGTGCGCAACAATGTGCTCAAGACCACGCCCGGCGTGTCTATTCTTGAAGGCATCAATCGTGACGCGATTCTGAGTCTGGCCGAAGACCTTGGCTATAAGGTTGTGGAACAGGTTTTCACCCGTGATGAAATGTACACCGCCGACGAGGCGTTCTTCTGCGGCACTGCCGCCGAAGTGACACCGATCCGCGAGCTGGATGACCGCATCATAGGTGAAGGCCACGCCGGCCCGGTCACCAAGGCTATCCAGAAGGCGTTTTTTGAAGCCGCCCACGGCGAAAACGGGAAGTACGCCCACTGGCTTACCCATTACAAGTTCTAGCTGTATAAACGGACGAGAGCACGCATGGCTGACGACGCCCAGAGCAGACAGCCCGGAGGGGGAGGGTCAGTTTCCCTTGCCGCGCGCTACCGCCCCCAGACCTTCGCGCAGGTCGTGGGGCAGGAGATGGTGAAATCCATCCTGTCCCGCGCCGCGTTGGAGGACAGGGTTGCCCCGGCCTATCTTCTCAGCGGGACTCGCGGGGTGGGCAAAACCACCGTGGCCCGCATTTTCGCCAAGGCGCTGAACTGCGTTCACGCCCCCACCGGAGAGCCCTGCAACGAATGCAGTATCTGCCGCCGCATCACGCAGGGCAGTTTTGTGGACGTGGTGGAAATCGACGGCGCGTCGAACCGGGGCATTGATGATGTTCGCCGCCTGCGCGACGCTGTGGGCTATGCCCCCCTGGAAGGCCGTTACAAGGTCTTTATTATTGACGAAGCGCACATGCTTACCAAAGAGGCTTTCAATGCCCTGTTGAAGACTCTGGAAGAGCCTCCGGCGCATGTCACGTTTATCATGGCCACCACAGAACAGCACAAGTTTCCGGTGACCATTGTCAGCCGCTGCCAGCATTTTGTCTTCCGTCAGATTCCCGAAGCCACCCTGGAGGCGCATATTCGTTCCGTGCTGGAGCGGGAAGCGCGTCCTTTTGAAGATGACGCTGCACGCCTGATTGCCCGCAGGGCCGCGGGCAGTGTGCGCGATGCCATGTCTTTGCTGGGGCAGACTCTGGCTCTGGGCGGAGGAGGCGCAGGTACGGCTCTCAGCGCCGCACAGGCCAGGGAAGTACTGGGATTGGCCGGACAGGAAGTCATGGATCGCCTGCTGGACGCTCTGGCGGCTCAGGACGCCCTGGCCGTGGCCAGGCTGGTGCGCGAGCTGCTGGGGCAGGGTGCGGACATGGGCTTTTTCCTGCGCGAGCTGGGAAGCCTGTGGCGTAATCTTTTTCTTGTCCGGCAAGCCGGGCCGCAAGCGGCAGTGGAGCTGGAACTTCCCGAGCGGGAGAGTTCCCGTCTGGTGGGGCTGGCGAACAATTTCCCCCTTTCCTATATCCATGCAGCCTGGCAGATGACATTGGAAAGCCAGCGCCGCATACTCACCAGCCTTGAGCCCGCCGCCGGGCTGGAGCTTTTGCTGCTCAACCTTGCCCTGCTGCCCCGGCTTCTGCCTTTGGGCGATCTGAACCCGGGGGCCTTGGCCGGAGGGGCGGCAGGCGGAGACGCGTCTGTCTGTTCCGCTGCCAAAAATACGGAAGTCAGCGCAGCTGCGAGTTCCGGCGGCGATGATGCGCCGCGCCGGGAATCCGGAGGGCAGGCAACGCCCGGGGAAGGCGCGGGCCCGGCTCGCCCTTTCGCTAAGGGGGCGGCATCCCCCGTTTCTTCCGCCAGCCACTCCGCCGAGGCTTCCACCGGACATTTTTCTGCCGTTCGATCTGATATCGTGCCGGCCGCGTCCGCCCCGAACAACCCGGTCGAGGCAGAGGCGACTCCCTTGCCGCGTCGGTTCCGGCCTCCGCAGGATGCACGTCGTTTTGTTCCGCCTGTTTCTGTTCCGGAATCTGCATCGCCCGCGCGAGCCGCTTCCCGACGGGAAGCGGCAGATGATGTTCCGCCCTGGCTGGATGAAATCCCGGCTGGGGGCGATCCTTCGTTGAAAGAACCTGATGTTGTGGATCTGCAAGCGGCCATGAGCCGGGAAGGGGATACGTCCGCCCTGTCCACGGGCGGCAATGCGGTTTCAGAGATAACAACCGCGCCGGAAGCAGCTTCGGCCATGCGGGGAATGCGGCCGGAGCGGTCAGGCGTTTTCCCGGCAAAGGAAGAGGGCGGCGGCGATTCTTCTTTGAAATGGGAAGACTTTTTGACCTTTTGCGAAGGCCGTGAAGGGGTTCATCTTAACCTGCTCCGGCAATGCTCCGGAGATGTGCGGGGAGAGCGCCTGCGCCTGAGGCCTCAGTCGCAGATTGTTTCTCTTCAACTTCAGCGCAATGCCGAAATGATGAAAAAGGTCGCACAAGCCTGGGCCGGTCGGCCGCTTGAGCCGGAATTTCTGCCGCCGAGTACGGAGCGCCGCACCACGGCGGAGCTGAAGGCAGAAATGCAGGATCATCCCGTGGTGCGGGAGCTTGGCCATATTTTCGGAGCAACGCTTGTGCACTGCGCGCAAGTGGACAAAAATTGAAACGCCCGATATTTGGATTTCCCATCGGATAAACGTATGTTCAATCCTCAACTGTAAGGAGAACCTCATGCCCAATATGAACGATTTACTGCGTCAGGCCCAGGTCATGCAGAACAAGGTGCTCAAACTTCAGCAGGAGATGGCGGAAAAAACCGTGGAAACCTCTGCCGGGGGCGGCATGGTCAAGGTTGTGATGAATGGCCGCCAGGAACTCCAGTCCTTGACCATTGATCCCAAGGCTCTGGAGGGGGATGATGTGGAAATGCTTCAGGATCTCATCCTGAGCGCGGTGAACGAAGGCGTGCGCGTGACCCGGGCCAATATGGAACGGGAAATGAGCAACCTCACCGGCGGCATCCGTGTGCCCGGCATGTTCTAGCAATGCGCAACATGAGAGCATTTCAAGAGTGAAATGCTCTACAGCCCTTTTGGCATGTCCCAGGGGGGAGGCCAGAGAGGAAGGCAGGTGACGGTGAGGGGGGGCGTCTGGGGGGTGTTCTCCGGCAAGGTCAGGCGGAAGGCGTGGAGCTTGAGGCTTTCACCGTCCGGCTTGCCGTATTTGGCGTCTCCTGCCAGCGGATACCCGCGAGAGGCGAACTGAACGCGGATTTGATGCGTACGGCCGGTGAGCAGGCGCACCAGCATTAATGTGGCCTCACGTCCGTGTATCTTGCGGACTTCCAGAGGCCGAACAATGGACAGGGCGTCCTTTCCTTCTTCTCTTTCCGTGCGTTTCCCCGTTTCCATGCGTCCCGTTGTTTCATTTTTATCCATGCGGTCGTGCAGTTCGCGTTCTTCCGGGGCTGGCCAGCGCCCCCATATCCAGGCCAGATATTCTTTGCGCGGGGGAGTTCCCGCGCGTCCGGCCAGCGCGTCGGTAAGGCGGCGCAGGGCGGCATAGGTTTTACCCGCTGCCAGCAGACCCGAAGTATCCTTGTCCAGCCTGTGTACGGGGGCGGGAATAAAGTCCGCGGCACGGAAGCGGGCAGCGAGACGAGAGACTACACTGTCCGCGTGCCCGGTGCCGCCTTGCGTAGGCAGGCCCGCGGGCTTGTTCAGAACAAGGATGTCCGCATCTTCATGGACGATGGGGAGAAAAAGACTGTCTTTTCCTGTTCCTTCAGTCACAGCGCAAGCGCCGGGCAAATGTTTCGAGCCTGCGTTTTTTAGTACGGCGAAGGGGGGCACGCGCACGGCGTCGCCTTCATTCATGCGGTCGAACGCTTTTGCTCTGCTTCCGTTAAGGCGCACCTGGCCGCTGCGAATCCATTTGTGGAATTCACCTGTTGCCGCTTCGACACGACGCTGGAGAAAATTGAGCAGTTTTTGCCCGGCTTCCGCCCGACTGACGGTAAGCGCATCCATGTAAACCTCGTATGGAGAGCCTTTTGCGCAACATTCCTGTGGAACCGCTGAGTTATTCCGAGAGTATAGTTTATGTTTGTTAATGGCTCTGTTCGAGAATTGTGTTGAAACTATCCTTTTTCGCCCAGAATGGCGGCTTCCAGCTTCGGAAGGGTTTTGACCGGATCAAAGTGCTCCTGGGCGAACGCGAAGGCATTTTGCCCCATTTTTTCCAGTTCCATGCCCGAACGGGACAGAACGCTCAGGGTTGCGGCAAGGTGGGCGGAGTCACCGGGCCGCACCAGCCAGCCCGTTTTGCCCGGCTTGATGAAGACCTCTTCCGTGCCCGCCGCAATAACCGGGCGGCCCATGCTCATGGCCTCGATGATGTCGCGTCCCCACGGCGACCCGGTAGGGTCCGGGCGCACGATGCAGTGTACGGAACGAACAGCTTCCTCCACGTTATCGGTCCAGTCGTGCAGAACGATGATGTCACCCAGGCCGTTACGCTCGATGGTGCCCTGCATGCGGCGTTGCAGCGGAGAGGGATTGGCCGCATTGCCTCCGTAGATGTGCACGCCGGCATGTGCCCGGCGCAGGGCCGGGGCCACGGTGGCCGTTGCCCGCACCAGATCCATGGGGCCCTTGGATGCGGCCAGTTGTCCGAAATATCCGAAACGGACAGGAGCAAGAGGCGGAAAGTCGAGAAAACGGGGGGGATGTTCCGCTGTGTTGAAAATGATTTGACAGGGAATTCCCAGATGTTCGGGCAGTTCCGCTTCCTGTGAGCCGATGGCCACGGCCCGCGTCACATGCATGCGGATAAACTGCGCCACGCTGTCGAAGCGGGGCGAGCTTTTCTCTGCCACTTCCCTTGCGATCAGCACCTTGGGGATATCCGGCGCAAGCGCCGCCAGGCTGAGGGCCGGGTAGCCGTTGAACAGGATCAGATCGGCCTGCTTTGCCCATGCCTTAAATTCGGGAATGCGCGGGCGCATGGTTTCGCAGCGCTCGTCCTGCTCCCGCTCCGGGACGGCCACGCCCTTGTAGCTGATCGGCAGCCAGCCCCATTCAAACAGTCTGACCGGTACGCCCAGCGCGGCATACTCCGCCGCCATGGGGCGATCCGGGCGGGGCGGCAGCAGGCTGACAACGGAAAGTTCATGCCGCGCGGCAAGATGACGGACAAGAATACGGAGGCTGCGGGCGGAGCCGCCCCAGTCAATGCTGTGCGTGGCGATGAGAATACGCATGGCTGTTCCTTGGAACGTTTTGTGATTGAAAGTATCTGCCGGCCTGACCCTCTGTTCTGCCGCGCAGGTTTCACACTTTCGCAGAAATACCCGTTTTGAACAGGTTAATGCAAGGGCGTCAGAGCCTCCACAAACGAATACCGGCTGAACGTACCTCGCCGCGATCATAAAAGCCCTTGACGTCCAGCAGAATCGCACGTTCGGGATCGTTGAACAGGGGGAGCATGTCGCAGGGCGGCAGGTTTCGGTATTCATGATGCGCCACAGCGAGAATCAGGGCATCCAGGTCGAGCAGTTCGTCCATGGTATGCAGTTCTATGCCGTAGTGTTTCCGCACGTCTTCAGGCGCGGCGTGCGGGTCGTGAACCAGCGCGGTGACGCCGTATTCCTCCAGTTCACGGAGCATGTCGATAACTCTGGTATTGCGCGTATCCGGGATATTTTCCTTGAAGGTGAAGCCCAGTACGCCCACACGCGCTCCGTTCACCAGCCTCCCTTGCCTGATAAGCATTTTAACGCAGTTTTCCGCCACATATTTGCCCATGCTGTCGTTGATGCGGCGGCCGGAAAGAATGACCTGCGGGTGATACCCCAATGTTTCAGCCTTGTAGGTGAGGTAATAGGGGTCAACGCCGATGCAGTGACCGCCCACCAGACCGGGCTGGAAATGAAGAAAGTTCCACTTGGTGCCCGCCGCGTCCAGTACGTCCTGCGTATCAATGCCCATGAGGCTGAAAATAAGGGAAAGCTCGTTCATTAACGCGATGTTGAGATCGCGCTGGGTGTTTTCAATCACCTTGGCGGCTTCGGCAACCTTGATGGTCGGGGCGCGGTGGATACCTGCCGAGACGACGGAGCCGTAAACGTTTTCCAGCAGTTCGGCAGTGGCGTCATCACTGCCGGATACGATTTTCATCACTGTCCGGAGGGTATGCACCTTGTCGCCCGGGTTGATGCGCTCCGGAGAGTACCCCACCGTAAAATCCCGCCCGCAGCGCAGGCCGGATTCCCGCTCAAGGATAGGTACGCAGATATCTTCGGTCACGCCCGGGTACACGGTGGATTCATAAACCACCACCGCGCCTTTTTTCATGTGCGCGCCCACCACGGCGGAGGCATCTTCCAGGGGAGAAAGATCCGGGTTTCGGTGTTCGTCGATAGGAGTGGGAACGGCCACAATGAGAATATCCGCTTCGGCCAGGCGTGCGGCGTCGGCAGTGAATTCCAGGTCTGCCTCGGCAAGTTCCGCCCCGTCGACTTCCCCGGTCCAGTCTGTGCCGGAACGCAGGGAGTTCACGCGCTTTTCACTGCGATCGTATCCGATCACCTTCATGTTGCGAGCCAGCCCCACGGCCAGCGGCAGCCCCACATAGCCCAGACCTATCAGGGCCACACAGGCCTGCCTTGCAAGCAGCGCTTCCATTGATGTCATGCGGGAACTCCTTTTCAATACCAGAGCGTTTTTTGATTGAAAATATCTGCCAGCCAGACCCTATGTTCCGATTCGCGAAGGAGTCTCGCCTTACTCGACTCCTTGGAGCATTTCAAGAGTGAAATGCTCTAAAATGCTCTAGCCTGCCGGCTCAAGCCCGTTGTCGTTCGGTTGATAGCGGATTCCGCACACAGGACAGCTCAGGCTCGCGTCCAGCTTTTCTCCGCAGGAACACACATGGCCGCGTACGCGGGCCGGGTTGCCGTAGACCAGCGCATGATCCGGCACGTCGCGCGTGACCACGGCACCTGCGCCGACAAAGGCGTAACGCCCGATGGTGACGCCGCACACAATGGTAGCGTTGGCCCCTATGGAGGCACCCTGCCGCACCAGCGTAGGACGGGCTTCATCCATTTTGCGGATGCCGGCACGCGGGTTCCATACGTTGGTAAACACCATGGACGGCCCGCAGAAAACCTCGTCCTCCAGAGTCACATGCCGGTATACGCTGACATTGTTCTGGATCTTGCAGCCGTTGCCGATGCGCACATGGGCGTCAATATAGACATTTTGACCGATATTGCAGTTTGTTCCAATGACGGCGGAGCCCATGACATGGCAGAAGTGCCAAATCCGTGTGCCTTCCCCGATACGCGCTCCGTCATCAATGACGCTGCTGGGATGGATGCATGTTGTCATATAAAGGCCTTATCCGGCAAGGGCGCGCGTGAGCGCGGCAATGACGTCGCGTTGCTGCTGTTCTTCGAGGTAGGGATGCATGGGCAGGGAGAGCACACGCTCCGTAACGCATTCCGTGACGGGAAAGTCCCCGGCGCGGTATCCCAGGCTGGAGAAGGCCGTCTGCCGGTGCAGACCCTTGGGATAATGCACGGCGGTGGGAATTCCTTCCGCCTTCATGGCGGCGGCCACGGCTGCGCGGTCTGTGCCCGGCGCAAGTTGAACGGTATATTGTGCCCATACGGAACGGCTGCCCTGTTCGGAAGGCAAGGGGGGCGGCACAAGGCCGCGTTCCGGGAGTTCCGTTTCACGAATGAGCTTGTCGTAACGAAGCGCCACGGCGTCCCGCAGTTCGATCTCGGCGGGGAAAAGTTCCCATTTCGCCAGCAATACCGCGGCTTGCAGGGTATCGAGGCGGCCGTTCATCCCCAGGCGCACATTTTCGTATTTTTGCGTCTTGCCGGCGCGCCCGTGATAGCGCAGTGAATCCACCCGCTCGGCCATGGCGTCGTCATCCGTAAAAACGGCTCCTCCGTCGCCGTAACAGCCCAGCGGCTTGGTGGGAAAGAAGCTGGTGGCCGCCGCGTCGCATCCGCATCCGCACAGCGGCTTGCCGCGCCAGTATCCGCCGAAACCCTGCGCGCCGTCTTCCAGCACCTTGAGCTTGTGGCGTTCCGCCGCGCCGAGAATTTTGTCATATTCCGCAGGGCGTCCGAAAATATCCACCGGAAGAATGGCGCGCGGAGTGAGCTGTTGTTCCCGTGCCGGGAGCGGCAGGGGG
>CAJTSU010000036.1:13216-25892 GCA_910579055.1 uncultured Mailhella sp.
TGGCGCGCGGAGTCGCCGTCCCGGATTGCCTCCAGGGCGTCATCCAGACGCGCGGCATCCATGTTCAGGGTCAGAGGATCAATATCCACAAAAACGGGGGTGGCCCCGGTTTTGGCAATGCTTTCCGCCGTGGCGACAAAGGTGAAAGGCGTGGTGAGCACAGCATCGCCGGGGCCGATGCCCCAGGCCATAAGGGCGAGATCCAGCGCCGTGGAACCGGAGGAACAACCAAGGCAGTGCTTCATTCCGGCAAAGGCGGCAAGTTTTGCCTCCAGTTCCGCCACTTCCGGGCCGAGGATGTAATGGTTCCCCGCAAGCACAGCATCAAGGCGGGTGCGCAGGGTGTCTTTCATGCGGGCCTGCTGGACTCCCAAATCAACGAATTGCATGGTGCTTTCCTCTTTATTCGTTTTTTCAGTATTCCAGCGGCAGGGAGACGGTACGCCGGTCACGCGCGGAAATATAGGCGGCAATAAGCACTTCCAGCGATTTCAGACCCTCGCGCCCGTCCGTTTCCGGCAGAGCGTCACCGCGCAGTACGTCGATGACGTTCTTGTAATAGAGCGGATGCCCGAAGCCGTAGACTGAAGTTGTCTGATAGCTGGCGTTCATGATGTCCGCATCGTAGTCGCGCGGCTCGGCAAAATCCCAGAGCCGGATTTCATTGACGGCCACGCCGCCCACGCGAACAGTGCCTTTTTCTCCGAGTATGGTGATGGAACCTTCCAGATTCCTGGGCCAGGTGAGCATGGTGACGGCCATGGAGCCCAGGGCTCCGCTGCGCCAGCGCACATTCATGACGCCGGAATCCTCCACTTCAATGTCGCGGGCCAGAGTGCCGGTCATGGCCTGTACGTCGGCAATGGGGCCGATCAGCCATTCCAGCAGATCAACGTAGTGGCTGGCCTGATTCATGAAGGCTCCGCCGTCCATTTCCCATGTGCCGCGCCATGCGGCAGAATCATAATATTCCTGCGGCCTGGTCCAGAACACGTTGAGATGAACCATGTGGATTTTGCCGAAACGCTTTTCATCCACCGCGCGTTTGAGCAGCTGAAGCGTGGCGTTGCGCCGGTTCTGCTTGATGACAAACAGGCGCACGTTGGCTTCATCACAGGCTTTCACCATGGCCAGGCCATCTTGCCAGCGGGTGGCCATGGGTTTTTCCGTCATCACATGCTTGCCGTAACGAGCGGCCAGAACGGCCTGCTGCGGATGCAGGCCCGAAGGCGTGCAGATGGCTACCAGATCGCAGTCGGATTCGCGGAGCATGGTTTCATAGTCCCCGTAGCCGGAGACATGGTATTTTTCCGCGTGTTCGGCCAGTACCCGGGGGTTCTCGTCGCAGACGGCCACCAGTTTAAGGTGTTCCGCGTGTTTTTCAATGGAACCGAAGTGGTTTTTCGATATGCGCCCGCAGCCGACCACAGCTATTTTTATGGGGCGATCCGTAATGGTGGGAAACATGGTGACTCCTGAAAGAAGGCGGGGATGTCAGGCATATGACGGAAAGAACGATTTTTCCGCGCCGTGAAGCCTTAAGCAAAAATCGGGCCAATAAAAAATATCTTCAGGATGATTTGCCTCGTTGATACATTTTGGTATCAAAGCACATGTCGATATGAGCAACCAGCTGTGAAAACGAGGAAACGGATATGCCGGGCGTCTTTATGGAAAAGCAGAGGAATGGCGGTAAACGTCTTTATCGGATTGGCGTAGTCTCCGCCATGTGGCAGCGGCTTGAACTCACAGACCTCGTTTTTTCTCACATCGCCGATATGAAGACGGCTCTCGCCCCGTTTATGGAGCTGCTGCCCGTGGTCGCGGGGTCTGAGGGGGAAGAAAGCCGGGCTGTGGCGGAAAGGAACGGTTTCAGCTATACAGAGGTGGAAAACCTGCCGCTGGGGGCAAAGTGGAACGCGGCGCTGTCTCTGCTGCGCGATCAGGATGTGGACGGCGTGGTGATCCTTGGCTCTGACGATTTGTTGAATGAGCGCTTTTTTCATGTGCTCAAAGAAAGCCTGGATGAAGGCTGCCTGCTGGCCGGGCTGGATACGTTTTTTGTTCTCGAAAGCCGGAGCGGAAGATTGATGGAATGGCTGGGCTATTTGCCTCCCCGTGAAGGCGAGAGCATCGGCGCGGGGCGCTTTCTGCATCGGGAGCTTCTGGAGCGGCTGAACTGGCATTTGTGGGAGGATGGATTGAATGCCGGCCTGGATGCGAGCATGTGGCGGCTGCTGCGGGCTGACGCGGATCGCCGCGGGCACTCTTTTACAAGCAGAACACTAAACTGCCGGAAGGAAGGCATCGTTCTTGTGGATGTAAAAAGCTCAATCCAGATTAATGGGCTGGAGAACCTGGCTCTCTCATCGGGACGTGTCCGTATGGTTGGGGCGCCGCGGCAATTTCTGGAAAAAAGTTACCCGCGGAAACTTGTAGAAAAAATTTTGTCTCAAGCCCCTGCGGCCGCTGATCTGCCTGATCTCACCATTGATACTCTGAGTGTGTTTCCTCCCTGTGATACAGGTAAAGTCCCGGTGTATGTTCTTCTTCCTTGCATACCTGATGGCGTGGCGGAGTTTGCCGCGCATCAGCTTGTCTCGTTGCTGGGCTGGCTGCGCACACGCGGAGAGCAGCTGGAGCTGTGGGTGGAAACCCCCGCAGGATTTTTGCACAACATTGATTACGGTTTGATTGGGCAGGACATGCGGACGATATCCGATGGCATGCTCAACCTGCCCCCGCAAATGCGTAAGATGGTGATATGCGGGGGCTGGAGCAGCATGAGCACTCCTGCAAGTATTGTACGACGCCTGCGTCGTGTATTTCCCTCTCTTCATGTTACGGCTGATCTGCGTTTTTCGGGCCAGGAGGAGGCAAAACTTCTGGCCTCTCTGGCTGACGCTGTCCTCCCCGGCCCTGAAACGCCGGAGGCATACGGCCCTCCCATGACGCTATGTACGCTGGATCGTCATATACCGTTTATAGATTTTGTTTTGCGCGATCATGCGGTAGCATTCATGGAACACGAAGACGCAATGAAAGATGTCATGGATATTGTGGGGGCATGCGCGAGAGATAAAGCCTGGAAAAGTGCCGGAGGAACCTTGTATCTTTCTTTTTTTGCCACTCTATCAGATATTGCACGGCAATGGGGAATCCAGACCTGCAAAAGCGTAAATATGCAGATGCTCTATCGTATCTTTAAAGTGTGCATTGTGCCCCCGCGCTGTCATAATCCCGGCATATGCGCGGAAATTCTTGCTGCCGGTACGCCCTTGTTGTGTCATGTTGAACTGGCCCTCAGCATGGGGCTTGGTGAGGAAGATGGCGTACTGGCGTTCTCTTCGTGGGAAGAAGCGCTTTATCTGACGTCTCGTCTTTGCACGAAACAGAGATTCTGGGAGCAAATGGCGGAAAGAGCCTGGAAAACGGGAGAGCAATTGATACAGGCAAGTGAAACCGCCTATGCGGGGCGTTGGGACAGGAAAAGGGAGGGGTAAAGGCTTTTTAAGTCGATAATGTCAGCCTTCTGAAGGTTGCTGTATAAAGAAAAAATTTTTTGAAGAGATGGATGTTGAGCTTTTTTATCTATGGTAAATAGCTTTTCAACCAGTTCTCAAAGCTGAGCAAAGACCAAATCAGAAGTCTTTTATTCTTTTTTCCATCTAGGTGATACTGAATATTGCGTCTGACTACATTGGCATCAAGGTACTCATATAAGCGGGCGTTGTTGGAGAGGAGTAATTTTTGCACGTAAGAAATGCTGTCGCCTTTGAACCATGAGGCATCTGGTGCGCTAAAACCTTGTTTTTGCGCATCGGCCATTGATTGCGGGATATAGCGCCGCATGGTTTCACGCAATAAATATTTTCCATCTCGGGTTTTGCTGAAGTACGTCTTTTGTTTTGCTGCATCATTTTCATCAATACGCAACATATTTTCCAAATTATGAAGTTTCATACGCACAGGCAGACGCATGGCAAAGTCTACTAAATCATTGTCCAGAAATGGCACACGGGTTTCCAGCCCGTGGGCCATGGAAAGCTTGTCTTCTACGATAAGCAGCCCATGCAGGAAAGTTTTGGCTTCAAAGTACAGCGACATATTAATATATGCTTCAATTGATTGCGGAGCGGCTTTATCATGAAGTATGCTGCTGAAAAGATCTCTGGTTCGGACGTGTCGCGTTTCCTGCGCAAGAGGAGAGAACAGTTGGCGCAATTCGGCGTCCGGCAGTAATCGTTGCCAAAAACCGTAGTATTTGTCGATATAGTCATCAAAGTTTTTTGCCCCGGTCGTGTGGTAATAGCGCCAGGGATAACCACCGAAGAGCTCATCACCGCCAGTTCCGGCCATGACTACCTTGACGAATTTGGCGGCAAGATTGGCTATGCAGTAGTTGGGATAACTTTGGCCCACGCGCGGCTCTTCAATGTGCCAGACCACATGGGGTAGGACACGCTCCATGTCGCCGGCCTTGAGAACCATTTCGTAATGTTCGGTCTTGTACAGATACGACATGAATTCGGCGCTCTCCCGTTCATCGTAGGAAAGTTCCAGTCCTGATGCCGAGTTGAGATCAAAGCCACATGTAAAAGTTTTGATGTAGGGAAAATTTTGAGCAGCAAGAGCTGTTATAGATCCGGAGTCCATGCCGCCGGAAAGGTAGCTTCCGATTTCCACATCACTGACGAGCTGCCGCTTGATAGCCTGCTGGAAAAGCCTGTCAAGTTCTTCACAGCAGGATGTGACATCGGTAATTGCTGGGTCTTCTTGGAAATTGTAGTCCCAATAACGGGCTATGTTCAGATGTTGACAGCCTTGCAAAGGCAGATAGGCGTGACTGCCAGGAGGGAAAATGGTTACCCCTTGAAGCAATGTCTTTTGGGAAATGATATTTTGAAAGGTAAAATATTCTACCAGGCCAGGCGCATCTAGCTTTGCTGAAAAGTGAGGATGTGTTAAAAAAGCTTTATGCTCTGAGGCAAAAAGGAAAGTAGAGCCGCAAAAAGTATAGTAAAGAGGTTTGATGCCGTATCGATCTCGCGCCAGGAAAAGCTGTCGGCGCTTATAGTCTGCAATGGCAAATGCAAACATGCCGTTGAAGCGTGCTACGCAGGCGTGTCCCCACTGGGCATAAGCCCGCAGGATCACTTCCGTATCCGTACGGCTGCGGAAAATGTGGCCAAGACGTTGCAATTCCGTCCTGAGTTCTTTGAAGTTATAAATTTCGCCGTTATAGGTAATGCTGAAAAAGCCGTCCTCGGTACTCATGGGTTGGTCGCCGTCGTGGCTCAAATCCAGAATGGACAGGCGGCAATGTCCCAGGCCAACTGGGCCGGCGATTTTTATCCCCTGTCCGTCTGGCCCCCGGTGGGCAATGGTCTGCACCATGCGCTGCAATTCACTTTCGTGAATCGGACGACCATCTGTTTCGATAATGCCACAGATACCGCACATGTCCTCCTCCCCCTCCCGCAGGATTGCTTTGAAGGTAATTTTTGGCCGGGACATGATGTTCCGACCAGGCTGAGCGTCACAGATATTTCAGTCTGAATTCAGATTTTCTGAGCTATAATAGTAATTCCCGCGTTTTCTATATGCATGCGTTTAATCGCCAGACCCAGTTCATTACACCAGGAGGAAACTTCCTCCGGGGTCTGCCTGAAAGCATTTTTAGGCGCGAACCAGTCGAAATTAATATGGTTCATTTCTTCAAAAGAAAGTTCTGGATGGTAAAATGTCTTGAAAATATGCCAATAGAAAAAACGCTGCAACGAAATTTTACCGGGAGGTATGTCAAGGAGTGACAACCCTTGGGGCAGGTCGAGTTCTTTTTCAATACATCCCAGTTGCTCTCCGAGAGAAGTTAATGGTTTCAGCGCATTCCATGCTTCAGCAGCCGACAGCAGTTGAAGTTTTTCCCGGATATAATCATCTGTAAATTCACGGATTGGACCTTTTTTTCGATAGACATAGAATAAAAAATATCCTCCTCTGCGCAGTAATGGAACAAGAGAGGCGAGTGCTCCGCGTGTGGAGTCCGTATGATGGAGAACTCCTTCTGAAAAGATACAGTCAACGCTCTCGTGAGTAAAAGGAAGCTGCGTAATGTCTTCACGAATGAAGATTCTCTCTCTCTCTCTCTCTCTCTCTCTCTCTCTCTCTCTTGTTGGAGGTTGAACCGTTTTACAGCGACCCATATTGCTTCGGATATATCGCAGCCTATATATCGAATTTTTGAGAGTGGCTTGAAATATTCCAGAGCGGACATGCCCGCTCCGCAGCCCGCGTCCAAAACAACCGGCTCCGGGGGGAGGAGCGGCAAAAGGGCGCTGAATGTTCCATAGCGCTCAATGAGCCAGTCCCGAACTCGCCCGAGAGCCTCCGGTGAGTTAAATGTTGTTTCTTTCTTCCATTTGAATGCAAAGATTTCTTCCGTTTGCTTTTGCTGATCGCTGACGTCAAGATGTGACGCATTCCATACGCCATTGCGATACACATATGTCTTTGAACCGCACGAAAGCGTGTCGCCAAAATTTTGTGCCCGCATGATTTCGCAAAACCAGGATGGAGCCGTTTCCATTACAGGCACTCCTTTAAAGAGAGAAAAACTTTTTCCTGTGTTTCCTGTGTCATGCCGTGATACATGGGCAAAGCCAGCGTTCGCGCGAACGCGGCCTCACTGTGGGGAAACGTGCCGCACAAACGGCAGGCGGGTGATTGATAGGCCGGGTGGTGATGCAGGGCGTAGGTGCCGATTTGTACTTCAATGCTTTTGGCATGCATTTTTTGCATGATCTCGTCGCGCCGATCGAGACGAATGGAGTATGTCTGCCATGAATGTTCACCTCGCTCGGAAACTGTCGGAAGCCCGACTCCGGGCAGGGAGGCAAACATGTCGTTATAAAGAGCTGCCTGCGCGCGGCGCTCCGTGAGCAGCATATCTATGTCCTGCATCTGGCCCAGGCCGACCGCGGCCTGTATGTCAGACAGCTTGTAATTGCTGCCCATGCGTTCGAACCGGATGCTCTTTCGCGCGGCGGAACCGTCACTCATGCCGAAATGCTTGAAAGAATTCATCCATTCCGCCCACAGGCCGTTTGAAGTGGTAATCATGCCGCCTTCACCGGTGGTGATGAATTTGCGCGGATGCAGAGAAAATACCGAAATATCGGCAAAGCTGCCCACTTTGGCGTCGTTCCAGGCCGCCCCGATGGAACAGGCCGCGTCTTCAATGATGTATATCTCTCTGTTTTTTTTCAGCTTGTTCAGCCAGTGGTAATCCAGCGGATTGCCGAAGAGGGAAACCGGACATATGGCCCTGGTCCGGGGGGACAGGGCCGCTTCCACTGCGCTGCGGCTGATAAGCTGGGTATCCTCTTCAATATCCACAATGACCGGGGTTCCGCCGGTCATGGCCACGGCGCTGGCCGTGGCGGGATAGGTATAGTCCGGCACAATGACTTCATCACCGGGGCCGACCCCCACGGCTCTCAAGGCCAGTTCCAGACCTGTGGTGCAGGAGCTTGTCGCAATGGCGTAGGGCGCTCCGACATAGGCGGCGAAGATGCGCTCCAGCTCATGAGCCGTAGGGCCTTCAGTCAGATAGCCGGAATCCAGCACCGCGGCCACCCGAGCCTTGATGGCCTCAGTCATGTATGGTTTGATAAGCGGTATGATCATCGTGTGTTAGTCTCCGTTTCGTGTGTACAGGCGTCCGATAAGATGCTCGGGAAGGTAAAATGCCTTCCAGTGTTCGCAGGCGGCACATGGATACATATCTTCGAGCGCGTTTTGCTCATGCGCGTCGCGCAGGCGCTGATATGCGTCGCAGTTCCAGGCGGTTTCGATGCCGTTGGAGACATTGGCGAAGACTTCGCCCCGGCGTTGACGCTGCCAGTCATGATTACAGATGGCGACGTCGCCATTCCACAGAATGACCATATCCTCGACAACTTTTTTACAGGGACGCCGCCCTGTCGTGATATCCTGATATTCCCGCAAGCTGCCCGGATGGCCGTTGGCTGAATGTTCGGCATAAATCCGCACCCGATCCACCCTGCGGCACCAGAAAGATACAAAGGCATCCATGCCGGGCTTGTGAAGGGGCGTTTCCACGGCTGAAACCTGTACAGTCATGGGACTGTTTTCTTTTTCGCGCAATTCCAAAAAGTGCAGAATATTGGCCATGGTCGCGGCATAATCGGCTCCCCGGCGTGAAGCCTCATACAGCGCCGGGTCAATGGTATCCAGAGAGAAAGAAATGAAGTCGACTCCGCAGTCAAGCAGCTTCCGGGTGTTTTCTTCGTCCAGCAATGTGCCGTTCGTGGTAAACTGTATGGGGCCGATATCTTTTTTACGAGCGTAGGCGATTATTTTCCACCAGTCTGGATGCAGCAAACTTTCACCGCGAAAGAAAGGCACCAGTGTCACGGGAAGATGATCGGCCATTTCATCAAGAAGATGCAGTGCCAAGGCTGTATCCATGCTGCCGAGAAATCCGCCCATATTATGCCTCGGACAGAATGAACAGGAAATATTGCAGCGATTGGTCAATTCAAGAGTGATTCGTTTGGGAAAAGTATGCATTATATCAAAATCCTTAAAAAGTGCGGAAAAGACTGCCCGTGCTCTCTGCGGGCAGAGATCCGGCAACACGGAGGGAGGACGAAAGAAGTGCCTGCATGACATGTTGCCGGATTTTGAAACGCTAAGAATTTTTTTTCAGCCAGCGCAGCAAGGAAAGCAGGAGCTGTGGCTTGTCTGAAATGTACAGGGCATCATGACCGAATGCCTTGATATACCGGGTGACCATGCTGTGAAATTCTTCGTCCGAAAGGCCCCAGCCCCGAAAGTAGTTGATATTTTCCGGCTGACAGAGTGTACCCGAAAACATTTCTCCACGTGCCATATCGGCCAGTCTCTGGCCGATATGTTCGACGCTCCAATGCGCATTGACGTAGGCTCTCGCTTGGTCGCCCAGTGTGTGGGTATACTCCACGTCATTCAACAGACGACGCATCCCCGGCAGTGGATCGCCGTTGTGGAAGATTTCGCAGGGAGGAGGGGGCAGAGCCGAACCCTGCATGGTATCCCGGATATCCGGCAGGCTGCCGATGAGGGTTGGTTTGCCAAAATGTGCTGCTTCAGTGCCAAGGCCTGCGAGAAGAGAGTCAGAGTACAGTTCGTCTATCACGAAAGAGCAGCGGGCCAGATTTTCCAGAACTACGGCATTGGGAACCCCTTTCAGCTCCAGGTATTCGAACTGCTGCCCTTCTTTTTTGAGCGTTTCAACCGCTGCTCTGATGCGGGAGGTTCCCTTGTACGGACTGCTGGGGGCGTGTAGAACAAGAGGAGACTCTGGACGAATTGGTTTAACATTGCCGATAGGCTTCAGAAAAGGGATGCCTACACCGAGAAACGGAACAAACGGCCTGGTTAAAAACTGTGACGTAGGCGGATGGGACACAACATAATCACAGTGTTGCTCAAGGAACCGTACCCGGTTGAAAACCGTCTGCGTTTGCCGGAGGATACCCTCCAGACTTAATTCCAGAGAGTTTCCCTGCATCCATTGCGGTCGGCCTTCCGAACCGAGGAAAAACATGATTACTCTTTTGCCGTTCCGTTTGAGTAGCGGTAAATCTGAATAATCAGGAAAAATTGTCCTCCATCCATTAAAAATGAATACATCATATTTGCCTAATAAATCTTGGAACAGGAGTTCCAAGCTTTTTTGATATTCATTAATAAGTAAAGCTACTTTTTCCTTTCCACGTGCTGTTTTCAGCTTTTCCTGAATGGTCAGGAAATTGTTAAAAATAGGATTGGAATTTACTGGATGCTTATAAGAAAAAGAGTGTTTGTCGAATAGATACAAATCCGTTTCAAAGCCATGTTGCTGGAGACAATGTGTAATACCACACATCATTCCGGCAATTTCTTTGACACCTACAAAAACTTTTGGAAGTAAAGATAAGGGCATGTTATAATTCTCGTTGGAGTGAAATGTATAGATACTTTTTGAAGATACAAAGTTAAAACATAAATTATATCATTTTTGAAATGTTATTGTGATGCCTTACATAAAGGATCTGGTTTTGTGTATTTTATATAAAAAGAATAGGGAATCAAATTTAGTTTTGCCATGAGCCAAAAAAATGGACGCATTCTTTCAAATGTTTTTTTGTAAGTTGTAAAATCTCTGTATGTTTTACGCGGCTGTGTCAAGTATATTTCCAGTTCCTCGCTGCTGATGTCAAGACGTTGTTTTAGGTACGCAATCAGGCCGTCTTCCATATGAAACGGTTTTTTAATTTCTTGCAAAGCTTGATCGCGCGCCATTCTGCCGGTACGCACCATAGCGGAGAGCCCAAGCAGACGTGTATCAATACCGTAACGGCGAGGCATAAAATAGCTGTGATAAAAAGCTGTGAACTTGTTTTCCAGATGGTGACCGCCGTACCAATGCCAGTTGAAATTTTTTTCAAGAAATTGTTTTATTTCTTCTTTGTTATAACTTAAATACCAGAGAGGACGAATTTTACGAATTCTTCGCATCATCCAGTATAGTTGTGTATGTAAAGGCATTCTTGGGTAGGTGATAAGAGGAAGAGTTCCAAATTTGGCATGTACTGATTCTATATAACGGTTATCCATATAGAGCCATCCTAGTGGTGAAATTCCTTCAGTCCGAAAATTGTGCCCCTCTAGAACATATTTTACATTATGTTTGTCGGCAACTCTATTTAAAACAGATGCAAGAGCAATATCTGTCGGTGATTCAATGTCGGCAACTCCAGATTTTAAAAATGCTTTATATATATCATCATATTCTTGTGCGTCAACAGTATATATTTCAAGAGGAACATTGAGCTTTTTTACAATGTTATGCATATTTTGTGTTGAAAGTTCTGTATTCCAAGTATTGTCAAAATGTACAGCTAGAGGGCGTAACCCCATCAGCTCCTTTGCTATATAGAGAAGATATGAAGAGTCACAACCACCTGAAACCCCTACAATACAGTCAAATTTTTTTCCTTTTCCTGCGTGTTTAATGCGTTTAGCTATATTTTGAAGTATACTGAATCCCTGCTTTTCGCTCGGATATTGTATTTCAAGCGAATCATGAAGATGGCAATAGTTGCATATCCCATGTTCATCAAAAGTGATGTTCGGGATAGTAGTATCATACAAGCAACGGCTACAGGTATATTTCATGCTTTTTGCTCCATTCGGCAACTAAAAATAGAGTACTTATATGGATTTAATACAATCGAAGGAATCCATATAAAATTTGAATGCGCCTACTTATTATGCTGAAGTAACTGCAATACATAAATGCCAGTTGCAGCATGATGCTCTCTTAGGTAGATTAGGTAGACGTATACTTCATGTGCCGTATTGAAGCAAGTACAAATTGTAGACTTTTTGCATGTATGATTAAATAATAATATCATATGGTTATGGTGTACGGCATAAGCAATGACAGAGGTTGGTTTTGAGGCAGAAGCTGAGTCAAAATTATATTCTTGGTTGAGGGCTATATATTACCGAATTTTTAGGAATGAAAATTAGCTGATGGGATAGACCCGCCCCCAACGAGCCAATGGACTCTGCGGCATCAATGTGCCAAAAGGTGACATTCTGTCACGTTAACCAACATGGGAGCGGGCCATGAGACAAGTATGCCAAATCGGGCTTGATATTGCAAAAGAGTATTTTCAGGTACATGGCGTGGACAAAAACGGCAAGGATGTCTTCAACAAAAAACTGAAAAAGAAAAACGTGTTGTCATTCTTTGCCAATCTTCCTCCATGCCTTGTTGGACTGGAAGCGTGCGGGGGAGCCCATTATTGGGCCAGGGAGATAGCCAAACTGGATGCGGGCCATACTATTAAGCTCATTTTCCCACGCCATGTCAAGCCTTTTGTGTTGAACAACAAAACGGATGCGGTAGATGCATTAATCTACGGAGCAAGAATAATTACTCGCTATGCCTTGGCCGGGTAGAACAAAAGCTATCCCGTGCAAAAATGGATTCAGGGAGTGGCAACGCGACGCGGCAGACAGATAGCGGCGGTTGCCCTGACCAATAAAACGGTCGAACCGGCTTTCGGAAACTCTGGCAAAGACAGAGGCGTAAAACGCCGCCGGGCTAATAAGAACCGGAAGCGCGAATACCATGATGGCACTGGGTTATCACCCTGAAAAGACGCCGAATACATGACCGCATTCGTTCCCTTTGTTCAGAAATGTCTTGACTCCACGGGCGGGTCTATACATGGCATCTACACAAATTTTATTGCCTCCCTCAGGGGGGGCACACGGAAATCAATTTTTGAAATTTTGGTCAAAAAGTTTTATCCACAAGGCATGGAAAAGCTAAGCTTATTTGAATACTTTGAAGAGTTGGAAACCGAACAGGCCTATGACGGATATTTTTATTCTGTAGCACAAGGCATAACTATTGTCATTTTAGGGAGCCTTTGTGGATTGAAAAACGTCCGCCAGATATGGTTATGGGCAACAAACGCCAAGGTAAGGGAGTTTTTGAAGGAACGATTTCAGATAGAAAGAATTCCTTGTTATTACTGGTTATTATGTTTACTAAAAATGATTAGGCCTGCTTCTCTGAACAAGTGTTTTGCAGCATGGGTCGCTTCCATGC
>CAJTSU010000037.1 GCA_910579055.1 uncultured Mailhella sp.
AGGAACCCACCTGTGGTGCGGCGTAAGCCGCTACCGATAGGAATCCCCCGACTTTTGGCGGGGGAGGATGTCAAAAGAATGTTATGTGAAGCGGGCTTCAGGCCTTTTTGTCGGCAGGCGCAACGGGCGCGCCGGTTGCGCCTGCATCCTGGGCCGCCCGCAGTTGCCCGCAGGCCGCCTCGATATCCTGCCCCTTGCTTTTCCGTACAATGGCTGTGATATTTTTGTTCCAGAGCCTTTTTTCAAAGGCCAGCAAGGATTCCGGCGTGGGGGGGGAATAGGGAGAGCCCGGCGTGGGATTATAGGGAATAAGATTGAGCTTGGCCTTGAGGCGGGAACAGATGCGCACCAGTTGGCGGGCCTGCTCGGGGCCGTCATTGAGGCCGCCGATGACAAGATACTCCAGGGTAACTCGTTCACGCGTCTTAAGCGGATACTTCTCCAGAGAGGCGAGCAGATCGTCCAGATGCCAGCGCGCCGCGCGGGGCATCAGGCGTTCACGGAGTTCCTGAGTCGGAGCGTGCAGAGAGACGGCCAGATACGCCAGCCCGCTGTCGCCGAGTTCCCGCAGGCCGGTTTCAATGCCGCATGTGGAAACGGTGATGCGTCGGGCGGAAAAGGCCAGGCCGCGCTGGTGATGCAGCGTTTCCAGCGATTTCATCACTTCGTTGAGATTAAGCAGCGGTTCGCCCATGCCCATATAGACAAGGTTGCGGATAATCGGTTTTTCCGGCAGGGTATCGCCCAGCCAGGCGCGGGCGGCCTGTACCTGTCCGAGAATTTCTCCCATGCTCATGTTGCGGGTGAAGCCGAGTTTGCCGGTACTGCAAAAGGTACAGGCCATGGCGCAGCCCACCTGTGTGGACAGGCACTGGGTCATCCGGGTCGAGCCGGCTTTGTCCGTACTGGGAATGAGCACTGTTTCCACATGTTCGCCGTCAGCCAGACGCAGCAGGAATTTGACCGTGCCGTCTTCGCTTTCCCGCACCAGGGAGATTTCCGGCCAGACGATGCGGCAACGCTCCGCGAGCAGGGCGCGCGCCTCCTTTGCCATGTCTGTCATTTCTTCAAAGGTGCGGGCATTTTTACGCCATATCCACTGCCATATCTGGAGGGCGCGAAATTTAGGCAAACCAAGTTCCGACGTGACGAAGGCTTTCAGTTCTCCGAAGCTGAGATCGCAGATATTGACCTGATCGTGCATGGCGTACCGCAACGGCTCAGGCTTGTTCGCCTGAGGCTATGACGTTAATGATGTCGTCGAATTCTGCCCAGTCTGTACATTGAATGAGACGTTGGCGCAAGCCGCGCGCGCCGTCGAGATGCTTGAGGTAACGCGGTACGAAGGTGCGCATTTTCAGCAGCGCGGCACGGGGGGTCAGCTCCCGGGCCAGTTCCGCATGGCGTCGGATCAGTGCGGCCAGTTCTTCCCGTCCGGCCGGAGGGAGCGGACGCCCCGCCAGGAGCGCATGATGCCGGGCAAAAATAGAGGGATCGGACATGGCTCCCCGCGCGTACATGACAGATGAAACGCCGCACTCGCGCAGAACACGCGCGCCGTCTTCAGCGCAGAACAAATCGCCGCTGGCAACAAGCGGTACAGGGAGGGCGGCGGCCATTTCCGTCAAGGCCGTGCAGTCCGCCTCGCCGGAAAAGCCTTGTCGGGCATAGCGGGGATGCAGGGTAATCCAGCCCGCGCCCAGATCGGCAAGGCGGAGGGCGAGCTCATGGCAGATTGGGCGACGGCCCGGCATCCCGTTGTCCCAATCCAGCCGCAGTTTGAACCCCGCCCGCCCGGGGCCTGCCGCGCGGAGGACGGCTTTTGCCACTTCGAGCGCCTGTTCCGGGGTGCGCAGCAGAGCGGAGCCTGAGCCGGTCTTGTTCACCTTGGGGACGGAGCAGCCCATGTTCACGTCGAACCATGCAAATTCGCGTTCACGCAGTATATGCACGGCCTTTTCCATGAACGGCGCTTCAGCGCCGAAAATCTGCACCACGAGAGGGGAATCGTCCGGGCGGGTGGCAAGCAGCTCTTCCGTGTTCCTGCCGCCGTAGACCAGACCCTTGGCGCTGACCATTTCCGTACAGCATACGACAGCCCCCTGCTCGCGGCAGAGCAGGCGAAAGGGCAGATCAGACCATCCGGCGAGCGGGGCCAGCCAGGGAGAATGGGGATTGATGGGAAGCTTTGTCATGACGTCTTGTGGGATAACAGGCGAGCACACGGTCGGCAAGGAGAGTTTGCGGGCAAACAAGGCTCCTTATGCCGGAAGGGTTTTCCGTTATGCCGTTGTCACCGGCAGGGCGAAGAGCATGATATGCCGCCGGTTTGCGAGGCGCTCTCGCGTCCATACTCCAAAATATGTTTCAATCCATAGTCGCCCCATCCGTCGACTGACTCCGCGGCCGACGGCTAGGGGGCGTGCGGATTGCCCCTCCCTGAAGGGAGGGGTTACGGAAAAGGATTTCATCGGCTTCGCCGTCTTGTCAACTACTCGTTTCCCCCTGAAGGGGGAGGTCTCAAACCACAAAGGAATTTTTGATGAAATATTTCGGAGTACTCCCCTCAGGCGCAAGCCCAGCTGGGCGGTCATACTGCTTTAAGGGGCCTGATAAGAATCAGCCCTGCCATTCGTTAACCGTGTCGGCCACAAAGCGGGCTTCTTCATCGTTCATCACAGGGGAGAGCGGCAGAGAAAGAACTTCAGCATGTATTTTTTCCGTGATGGGGTAGCAGCGTTCGTTCCATTCCGCATAGGCGGGCTGCTTATGCGGGGGCAAGGGATAGTGGATGATGGTCTGGATGCCTTTTGCCGTCAGATATTGCTGGAAGGCGTCGCGCCTGGGGGTACGGACAACGAAGACGTGCCATACGGCGGCGTCTTCGTCATAGGTTTGGGGCAGGGTGACGAGAGGATTGTTGATATGATTCCGATAGAAAAGGGCTATCTCGCGCCGGCGAGCATTATCGGCATCAAGATGCGCCAGTTTGACGTCCAGAATGGCAGCCTGTATTTCGTCGAGGCGGGAGTTCATACCTTTATACAGGTTGTGATATTTCTTGTGTGAACCATAATTGGCGATAGCTTTGAGCTTTGTGTACAGTTCTTCATCATTGGTGGTGATGCCCCCGCCGTCGCCCATACAGCCCAGGTTTTTGCCGGGATAGAAGGAGAAAGCTCCGGCATCGCTCAAATTGCCCACGCGTTTGCCTTGGTAACAGGCTCCGTGGGCCTGGGCGCAGTCTTCAAATACCTTCAGATGATATTTTTTTGCAAGAGCCCATATTTTTTCCATCTGAACGGCCTGACCATAGAGGTGGACTGCCATGATGGCCCTGGTGCGAGGCGTGATGGCGTTTTCTATACGGTCGGGATCAATATTGTATGTGGCAAGGTCTGGCTCGACGAGCACCGGCGTACAGCCGTTTTCGGAAATGGCGAGAATGGTCGCGATATAGGTGTTGGCAGGAACAATGATTTCATCGCCTCCGCCGAAACCGTGTGCCCTGATGATAAGGTGGAGAGCGTCGAGGCCGCTGGCGACGCCAAGAGCATACTTCGTGCCGCAATACTCGGCGAAATGCTCACAGAACTGTTCGTTTTCCTCTCCTTGAAGATACCAGCCCCTGTCAAGAATGGCTTTTATGCGGGTATCTATATCATTACGGAAACGATTATTGAGTTTTGCAAGATCAAGAAAACTGATCATGATACATCTCCTTCGTGATAAGGAATAGCTTCAGCAATTTTTTCTACTGAAATTTCAATTAATGATGTGTTATGGAGATATTGTATATGTCATTTTGCAATTCTCATCAAATGATTAGTTTGATCTTTAAATTTATTGTATTTTCAAAATATTTTGATATATAACATATAAGTATATTAAAATACTCAAATATAAATTGTTCTCTTATGATATAAATATTATATATGTACTATACTATGTTTATTCTAAAACTTTATAATTTATGAGTTTATGTTTTAATTGTTTGTAAAATAAATATAAAAAATAAAATAAATATTTATTTTTCTTTTTTAATTGAAAAATATTTAAATATATGAACATTAAAAAACGTTTTTTAATATTGGCTTGTTCAATCCATAAGATAATATTAGTATTTTTTTTTATGGGAATACATTCAAATATTTTACATGGAGATTTTCCTTCAGCAACACCCCATGATAGATAGTGTACTAACGGGATATATCCTTGGTCTAAAATTTGAGTATTACAGTTTACATAGTATGTTTCATCCCAGAATTTTGATTTTTTGCAAATTTCCCATTCTTTTTTTGTATTTATAAAATTTGGTGCCTTTAGACAGTCTTTATCATTATAATCTGGATATTCTGTTTCGAGTAAGTAGTGTTCATAAAACCATACACCTCTTGTCTCTATCGCATTTCGTTCCCAATTTGAAATTGTATAATTATTATTATGAACTCTATAATGACAAATATTGTCCTTTAATACCTTATATTTTCCATATTTTGTCAACTGTAAATGCATAAAAAAGTCTTCAAGATTAAATGTATTTATATTTCTAAGTTTAGTAATTTTATCAATATATGATTTTTTAATTAAGTATCCGTTTGGTATAGGAGATCCAAACCAAAAATCACTATATTTTAAATAATCAACTTTAGTAACATCTGCTCTATCTTTATATAAATCTCCATATGCGTCAATAAATAAATTTTTCATATACTCAGAATCGCGTCTAGTACATTTTTTAAATCCCGAAGGTAATCTTTTTTCATGAATAGGATTTGAGTTATTATCAATATAATCTTGTTGTCCAGATACCAATACAAAATCATTATAAGTAGATAAAAAAGAATGAAGAATGGTTATAGCATTTTTATTTGCTATAACATCATCAGAAGATATTCCAAATACATATTTTCCTCTGTATATTTGTTGTAATCTATTACACGTTTCAACAATACCAACATTACTTTGTGTCAGAAAAACTGTTCTGACAAATCGCTTTTCGCAGATTTCTCGTAATTCACACATACGATTAAATGTTAAATCTGTTGAACCATCGTCTATAATAACTAATTCTAAATTTTTATATGTTTGCTTAATACATGAAACTATTGTTTCTTCTATAAAATCTTGATGATTGTAGGCTGCAATTCCAATAGATATTAAATCATCTTCAAGCATATTTTTATCTTCAAGTATGTTGAATAATGATTTTTTTCGTTCGAGGTATTTAACTCTTGTTGATTTAAATATATAATCGCTATCATTTTCGTCAATAATTTCTGCTCCACACATCTTATGATAACGTACAACTTTAATATTTTTTTTTCGTACATCAAAAATTGACTCTGTAAAACCCAACACCTCAAAAGCATACTGCTTTAATAATAAATCACCTTCTATACTTTCTTTTGGAGTTGCATCGTCTATCATTATCCAGCTTCCGCCAGTAAAGCATGTATTTTTTACATTATAAATACGTATTGTCCCTAATGGACAATGATATTTATTTTCAATAATAAAATACCATTCTTTTTCAAGAGTAAAATAATGCTTTAAATAGTCAATTTGTTTTTGTAAATTGTTTCCAGTTACATGCAGAAACTGTGATTTTTTGGGATTGGTTCGCAAAGAAAGGATAAAGGCTGCATCATCCAGCGTTACCTCTCGTAAATTGACATAGTTACCCTGAAGCATTTCAGGATGGGGAAGATATGCCATGACAAAGCTCTCTTGTTATATTGTAATCACTCTAGAAAGTTCCCTTATGAGTTCATGCCCATCCCAAACGACGCCAATATCCATGGCTTTACCCACAGGAACGATACGGTCTATGCCGCGCAGTCCCGCCGCGACAACGGCATCGCGCAAGGCTTGCGCATCCACGCCGAAACAGGTGACTGTCTGAAATTTTTCCGTAACCACGGCAAAAAGCTCGTGCCAGTCCCGAAGCGCGTATTCATAAAAGAATCCGCCATGGCCGCGACAGGCGACGACATCGGGCGCAAGCCTTTCCAGTTCCACGCGGTAAAGCAGATTGCCCCTGCGGCGGGCCTTCACGGTACTGCGGTTTGCGACAGCCTCCGCACAAAGAGCTGTATACTTGTCCACGGCCACAGCGTCCTGCAGCGCATATTTCTTTTCGGCGCATTCCGCCACAGCATCCCAGAAGCGCTCGCGGGCGGCGGCATCATCATGCTGCCAGAGGATGAGCTGCGGCGAGGAACAGGCGTTCTGATCCATCAGATACGTATCGTTGTAAAAATTCTCGGCCAGGCGCAGGAGCTGCTCCGCGCCGGCTTCCCCGACAGCCTTTCCGTCCAGCAGGGCGACGGAATATCGATCCGCAAAAGTGATATCCACACAGCGCGGAGGCGTGGGAAGGGATTTCAATGCGGCGATGGTGGCATCGCCTCCCCATATCATGCGCACATCGGCCCTGGCGCAGAACTCGCCCGTGATAGCGTTGTCCCGGGGGTAACGAACAAAGGCGTTGCGACTCGCCACCTCGGGCCAGGAGCTGGCAACACCGGCAATGACAGCGCACAACGCCTCCACCTGTGGGAACTTCCTGCCCGGCAGACGCACAATATTCGCGTTACCCGCCAACAGAGAGAACAGCCAGGAAAACGCAAAGTTGACGGGGATATTGGAAGGCGTGATGTGAAAACACAGCCCGCGGCCAAGGCGTCCCGTACTGTCCCCGAACTCCTTTTTCAGTTTCCGCAGATTTGCCTTGCGTCCCCAGAAGGCCAGAGCCGCCAGATCGGGCATGGCCCGCGGGAGAGGAGAGTTCAGAAGCTCCGCCGACAGCTCCGCAATAAAGCCGCATACCCCCGCATCAAACACGCGCAGAGGGTCTGCCGCCACCTGCCCGGAACCGAGCACATACTCAACGCCGTTCATAGGTATCACTGCATCCTCTCAGTTCCGCGCTTTTGATGCGCCCGTGAATCTTGAAGTATCTGCCAAGGCGGCCGCAGGGGCAGTCATCCGTGCCGAGAAGCTCGCCTTCGTCTTCCGTCAGCAGCACATGCCCGGGATAACTCGCAGGCAGGACGGAAAGAAGTTCGATAAGCCCCCGTTCTCCCCTTCCGGCAACGGAGAAATCCGCAGGCCGCCGGATAATGACGTCGGAGTAGTTTGAGCAGTGCATGTGCCCGTGCTCGCACTCGACAAAGACCGACCCCAGTTGTTCCGCCATGCCGTAATAGTTGTAGACCTTGACATTACCGAGTACGCCCTGAACTCTTCGGTTGAATTCCAGCGCGTCAACCGCCTGATCTTTCAGTTTCTTCCACCCGCCGATATGAAAAAGAACAGCGTTCTTCATGGCGAACTTTTGCCCGCTTTCTTCCAGAGCCCGCACCACAAACTGCCAGATCATATAGGTATAGCCGAACATGAGGATCGGCTCATCCTGATGCCGTTTACAGAATGCGGTCACTTTTTCCATGTCGATGCGCATGTCGGCATCAAGGGCATAGACGGTATTGCGCCCGAAAATGGAGAATCCGATAATGCCCGCCCCTCTGGCCGAATACATGGAGCGATCTTTCTTGAGCATCTCCGTATCCAGGAGCAGCAGGGGAAGGCGCTGTTTGCCGATAAAGGAAGAAATGATCTCGTTCAGGGTTTTGCTCTGGCTGCGGACATTATCGGCGTCGAGAAAGATTTTTGAAACAGCCTGCCCTGATGTGCCGGAGGAAGTCAGCGTCTTCACGATCCGATCCCTGGGAACGGAACACAGGTCGTATGTTTTGAACAGACGCACGGGGAGAAAAGGCAGTTCAGCGCAGGAATGCCGCACGGAGGGGTCAAAACCGAGCAAATCCAGAATGCGCCTGTACTCGGGGCAGCGCTCATAATGAAGCCGGGTCAGCCCGTAAAGAATTTCCGACAGCGCGCGCTCTTTTTCGGACGCGGCAAGCCCATAGGGAGGAATCCGAAAAAGTTCCTCAAGCGTCATGCCCCACCTCTTTCAGAAAGACGTCACAAGGCTCGGTAAAAACAGCCCCGAAGGCGGCATACATATTCATGACTGCCGTGTTGCGCGAACTGATGCGCCCTTCCAGCCTCCTGAAGCCGCGCGCTCCGGCCTCCTTGCAGGCCTTTGCATACAGCGCCATGCCCGCTCCGCTCATGCGAAACTTCTCTTCCACTGCCGCCAGGTGGACGAACAAGGCATCTCCGCATTCCCTCAGAGCCAGAAAACCGGCAGGCGTTTCCCTGAACAGGCACACAAGCACGCTGCCCAGCGCATCAACCCATTCCCTCAGCACCAGAGAAGCTATGTCCGCATCGCATGCGGGAAGGATGTGGAAACGCCTGTCAGCCGTAAAAGAGGAGCAGGCGATGCGAAAGATGTCTTCCCTGTATGCCGGAGTCTCCACGATGGGGAGGCGGATCAGCTTTTCCAACTCGACCTTCTCGACCTTGCAGCGTCCCAGGCTGATGGAGGCTTTCAGCGTACGATCCGCAAACACAAAGCCGCGCCGCTGCATTTCCAGTTCATGATCAGGCTCTGAAGGAAGCTGAACCCGCGCATGGGTAGCCCCGGAGAAGTCCCACTCTCCGGGCCGGGCCGCTTCGATATCCGCCAGCCTCACAGAGCCATAGGCTTTAATCATAATACTGCTCCAGAGCGGCATACTGAATCTTGCCCGCATCATTCTTCGGAATCTCTTCCAGAGCTTGCACATGGAACGCTGTGGAGTTGAGCCTTGTCTTCTCCGCAAGGAATTTTTTCACCGCTGCGCATGCGCCTTTTTCCGTAATGAACACATGCATGGCGTCATCCTTGCCGGCGCACGCGCACTCCAGGCCGGGAAAATGCGCCTTGAGCAGGCGTTCGGTCTCATCCAGCCCCACACGATTGCCGAAAATTTTCAGAAAACGCTTCTTGCGTCCCACAATGGTATAAAAACCGTCCTCATCAAAGAACGCCATATCCCCCGTGAGCAGACGCCCGCCGAACTCATCGCCCCTGCCCAGATCGTCTCCGCATTCGGCGTATCCCAATGTTACATTTTTTCCTTCATACAGCAGTTCTCCCACGGCATGTGGCGTCTGTATCTCCTGTCCGTTTTCATCCAGAAGATGAAAACGGCCGCCCGGAATGGATATGCCCATGGAACCGCATTTTTCCAGCGCCTTGTCCGCCGGCAGCCAGGCCATGCGCGCCGTGGCTTCCGACTGCCCGTACATGACGATGAAACGTTTGCCTTCCCGCCGCGCGTACTCGGCAAATTTTTTGTGCAGTTGAGGAAGCAGCTTGCCCCCGGCCTGGGTCAGCGTCCGCAGGGAAGGCAGCTTGCGCTGGAAGAAACGCAGCCTGTCCAGCATCTCATAGGTATAGGGCACCCCGCCGAACGACGTGGCCCGCTGTTCGGCGAACAGTTCCCAGAACTCTCTTTGCAGGACGGTGTACGGACAAAGAATGAGAGACGCCCCCACATGCAGATGCGTGTTGATGATGGAAAGCCCATAGGTATAGTTCATGGGCAGTGTGGTGATCGCCCGTTCCGTGGCGTCCAGTTCCAGATATTCGACAATGGATCGGGTATTGGCCGCAATGTTTTCGTAGCTTTGCCGCACAAGCTTGGGCGATCCTGTGGAACCCGAGGTGGAGAGAAGCAGCGCAAGCTCGTTGTAAAGCGGAAACGGCCTTTCTTCCGCGCGTTTCAAAAGTGTATAGCCGTGAGCGGAATACACGGGATCCCCCCGGAGGGCTGCGCTGTCTTCCTGAGGAAGCCACAGGTAGCCCGGCCGGTAGGTTTCCAGAAAGGAATCCAGAAGCGCGCGATCCACATGACGATCCAGCATGAGCGGCACTATGCGGTGGTTCAGGAAGGTCACATAACCCACGACAGACCCCGGGGTATTCGAGCAAAGCGAGAACACAAGACAGCGCCGCGGCATATGTTCCGCCAGCTCCCCGGCCGCCTGAGCAAGCCGGGCATACGTCCAGACCTCGCCCTTTTCGTCAACAAGCGCCGTATGGTTTTTAAATGTCGACAGGTTCCACATAGTCGCTCCATAGCGTCGCATCGCCCAGCCGGAATTCCGGGCCATGCCCCGGTAATGCGAAAAAATCCCTGTTCAGAGAAGCCAGAAAAGGCAGCGTATCCGCCTTGTAGCGTTTGGTACTGCCGCCGGGCAGGCGCGTAATGGCAGGGATATCCTTCAGAAGAGAGTCGCCGGTGAATACCGCCGCGTCATTCCATATGATGCAGCAGCTTCCGGCGCTGTGCCCCGGCGTGGAAACAAGGCAAAACTGTTCCTGTTCCCATGTCCATTCAAGGCGTTCGGCAAAGGTGACATCCGCCTGATAAAGGCGTTCTTCGTAATTCCTGCGAAAATGTTCCGCCGTGTTTGTCCCGTTGCGATCGTCCTGAACAGCCAGCATGGCCACAATCAGCGCCGGATAATTCTCATCGGGAACGGCGATGGCGCGGGCGCAAGCCTCATGACATATCAACTCCGAACGGAAAAGCTGCTGGAAGCGGTAGACGCCGCCGGTATGATCCGGGTGTTCGTGCGTGAGCAGCATGCTGCACTCCGCAATCCCCGCTTCCTGAAGAAGCGCAAGAGCCTGAGGCGCGGGATGAGGATCGACGACAAGCGCACGAACGTCGCTGAGCAGAATGTACATATTGGCATGCACATCCTCCGAGACGAAGCGAAAAAGCTCGTGCGCGTTTATCGTCAGCCTGTCCATCCGGAGCCTCAAAAGCTGATGTCGTATTTGGCAAGAAGTTCCTTGCCCCTGGCGAACGAACTCATATCCACGATGTCATCAGGCTCGAGCATGATATCAAAGGCTTCTTCCAGCGCGGCAACAAGACCCATGTGTCCAACCGAATCCCAGGCGGGAATGGCTTGAAATTCGAGCCCTCGGGCGGTCTCTGCGTCAATGTCGAATGCCTGCATAAAGGCGTTCGTGTATTTTTCTTCGTTGGTCATTAAAAAAGCTCCTTGCAGGTTTCAGAAATTCGCTCGGCAATCTGCGGCGCGGTCAGGCCGCTGTATTCAAGCAGGAAAGGATAATCGCCCGCGTGGGGATACGCCCCGCGCGCACCGAGGATCAGGTGAGGCGGGCGGGCGGGCTTTAAAGCCAAGGCCTCAGCCACTGCACCGCCCAACCCGCCACTGGCCGAATGCTCTTCGACCGTCACAATCAACCTTTTCGCGCAGGCTTTCTCCACAGCCTCCCTATCCAGCGGCGTGATGGTATGCATGTCCGTCACTTCCGCGGAAAATCCTGCCTGTTCAAGCAGTTCGGCGGATTTCAAGGCATGGTGAACCATGCTGCCCGTGGCGATAATCGCTATATCCTCGCCCGCTCGAAGTTCTATTGCTTTGCCGACTTCAAATTCAAAGTCTTCCTTATAGATGATGGGATTGTTCATGCTCCCGGTCAGGCGCAGATAGACCGGGGCGTCGAGCTGCGCCGCGGCAAGCGTGGCTTTCACCGCAGCCGTGCAGTCAGCGGGAGAAAGTATGACCACATTGGGCAGCGCCCGCATGAAGGGCACATCTTCCAGGCTCATGTGCGTGGGGCCAAGTATGCCGGCGGAAAATCCCGCGCTGAGTCCGACAAGCTTCACGGGAAGGTTCATATACCCCATGCAGAGCTTGATCTGATCCGCACAGCGCATGGTTGCAAACGCGGCGTATGTGGCCGCAAAGGGGATAAAGCCCTCTTTGGCCATGCCTGCCGCAATGCCGATCATATTCTGTTCGGCAATGCCCACATTGTATACTCTGTCGGGATAGCCGGCCCTGAACCGATCAAGGCCGGAAAAATTGCAGACATCCGCTGTCAGTATGACAGTTTTTTCCTCCGCTTCCGGCAGGGATAATGCCGCCTGCCCGAATGCTCCGCAGGAGCCGAGGCGTGACCACAATCTGATATTCGTGGATGTGAAATCAATCATGACTCCGCCTCCAGTTCCGCCATGGCCTGTTCGAAAATTCTCTGGGTCACAACGCCGTTATGCCACTGCGCCGCATGTTCCATAAAAGACACCCCCTTGCCCTTGACGGTTTCAGCCACTATCGCAAGAGGTCTTCCCGGACGCGCTGAAAGCGCGTTCACAAGCGCGTTCACATCGTGCCCGTTTACCGTCACGGCGTTCCATCCGAAGGATTTCCACTTGGCTTCCAGATCAGCCAAAGCAAGGATATCTTCGGTCGGGCCGTCATACTGAAGGCCGTTTCTGTCCACTATGGTCACAATATTGTTCAGGCCATAATGGGAAGCGCTCATCGCCGCTTCCCATACCGATCCCTCATCACACTCGCCGTCCCCCAGCACCACGAACACGCGGGATGCCGCATTACCTTTGCGCCGCAAAGCCAATGCAAGCCCCACCCCGAGAGAAAGCCCCTGACCCAGACTTCCGCCGGCAAATTCGATACCCAACGCCGCATTGACGGAAGGATGTGCATTCACTGCGGTATTGTTGGACTTGTACGTCAGCATCTGCTCTTCTGTAAGAAGCCCCAGCTGCTTCAGCGCGACGTATTGCGCCATCACTCCATGCCCTTTGCTGATGACGAGCCTGTCACGGTGTTCATTTTCCATATTGCCCGGTTCCAGCTTCATCACGCTGCCGTAAAGAGCCGCCATGATCTCCACCATGGACAGTGAACCGCCCAGATGCGCGCCCTGCGATTTTGCGGCAAGAGCCATCCGGAGGATGTCTATTCGCATTTCTTTCGTGTTCATCTCGTCCTCCTATGCCTTGCCGCCATCAACACGCAGGATCTGTCCGTTAATGAAGGAAGATTCCGCTGAAGCAAGAAATACCGCCGCTCTGCCTATTTCCCGCGGGGTGGCGCGACGCTTCAGGGCGCACTGGTTCATCATGGCCTTTTCTGCTTCCTCTTCCATCAGATCTGCCATTTCCGTATCCACCAGCCCCGGAGCCAGGGCATTGACCCGTATTCCAAGAGGCGCGCACTCAGCGGCCAGCGTGCGCGTAAAGGCCATGAGCGCGGCCTTTGAAAGGCCATACGCGCAGCTGCCGCGCGGCATATCAAGCCCCAATACGGACCCCATGTTGATGACGCAGGCTTCTCCCCATTTGGCCATATACCGCAGAAGATGCTGCGTCAGCTCCATATGGGAAAACAGGTTGATATCGAAAACCTTACGAATCTGCGTCATGGATGTCATCTGAAACAGCCCTCCGTGAGCTGCTCCGGCATTGTTGATCAGCACATTCACAGGGGTTTTTGACGATATCAGTCCTCGCACTGCGTTTTTCATGGCTTCACTGTCAAGCATGTCAAAAAAAAGCGGCGTTACCTTGACCCCGTATTCAGCGCGGATCCCCTCGCATATCTGCATGAACTCAGGCGTTTCCCGGCGGGCATGCGCGATGATGTCGGCTCCGCTACAGGCGAACTCTTCCACAAAAGCCTTTCCGATACCCCGGTTTGTGCCGGTAATGAGCGCTGTTTTGCCTTTAAGCATTGTTCCCGGCCTTGAAATACGAAATCCAGTAGTCAATCTTTTCCTGACGCGTCATGCTGCTTCCCGGGGTTTTATACAGGCGTATGCCACCAATGTGCGCTTGTTCCAAATCAACCAGGCAGAAGCCCCAGGAAAGCCCCACGCCGAATGTCGCCATGCACACGCTTTTGGCGCAGGCCCCGCTCAGTTGATGGCACAGATCCACGGTCACAGCGGCAGCACCGCAATTTCCGTAACGTGAAAACGTATCGGAAGAGTATTTATCTTTGGGCAGCCCGGCATACATGGCGACGGTACGCACAATCTGCCTGTTGGCCTGATGAAAGGCGAAGTAATCCACGTCATCCTTTGTCCTGCCAGCGAAACTCAGAATCTCCGAAATGCCCTTGGGGCCTACCTCTGTAGTAAACTTGAATACATCCAGCCCCTTCATGATATCATCGCACATGCGCCAGACATTGCCCGCGGCATCCGTCATTTCCAGCCCGGCAATATCCGCCGCCATGGGAAGACTGTAGCCCCCGGCCGGAGCTATAAGCTTGTCCCAGCATTTGCCCCGTGTGCCGGTAACAAAAAAGGCCGGTCGTTCTTCTTCCGTATATTCCAGCAGCGTAGCCGTGCCCGCGTCTCCAAACAGCATATTCGAATTGCGATTGCGCCGATCGGAATGACGGCTCGTGATGTCTCCGGCCAGCAGCAGGCATTTTCGCACCGCTCCCCCGGCAATGAGTGAATGCGCCAGCCACAGCCCATGAACATAGGCCGAGCAGGCCAGTCCGGAAATGTCAAAACAGGTGCAATCCTCACTCAGCTCCAGCCGCCCCTGAAGCACACAGGCCGAGGCCGGATAATGATAGTCATGCGAACTGGACGCTACAATAAGCGCATCAATACTGCTTTTATCAACATGCAGCTCGGCAAGCAGATCCCGCCCCGCAGCTTCACACAGATCCGCATTGGTCGTGCGCTCGTCGGCAACGTGCCGTGTCCCAAGCCCAAGAATCTTCTTATTGCGTTCCAGCAGTTTTGGATCGTTATTAAAAAATTCCAGCTCTTCATCAATATTGATGAAATGCTCCGGAACAACCGCTGTTATGCCGATAATTTTAGTATGAGTAAACTTTACTCTTGACATTGTTCAATAACTCCTATCTTAATAGCAGGACTACCGTGCATATAACAGTTATTACCGCATCCTCTATAAACAGCAGATAAAGGAGATATTTTATTGTTATTTCCTATCTTACAATTTGGCAATAGTACAGAATTTGCACCAATAATATTATAGCTCCCTACTATTACACTACCAAGAATCTGAGATCGTGGGCCAAAAAAATTAAAATCTCCAATAATATTATCATGCCCAGTATTTACTCCGCCATTAAAAACATTACCATTACCTATCTTCATGTCTACTGAACTTCTAAATGGCGGTATAAATACATTACCTTCTCCCATTACCACCGAAGAATGAATAAAACATCCTTTTGCTATCAAATTATACAATTTGATATTTCTTTTCTTTAAATCCATATAAATTTTGTGTCGAAGTTCTGGATAGCCAGCACCGATCACAACATACTCATTCTCTTGAAACTTATGTTCTGATATGTCTCCCCTAAAAAAATGACTCTGACTCTTAAAATCTATATGATAGCCATTATGCCCCAGAAAACCGCCAAACTCTATATCATTTGTGCTTTGTTCCTGTTCAAGAATATACGAAGCGCATTCACGAGCAAATCCGTCTCCACCAACAATAAATATCTTATAGTTCATAATATTGCGCCGCAATCGATTATATAGTTCTGAGTTGTTATCCATTTAGCCTCATTGGACAAGAGATAAACGATTAAATTGGATACATCTCTCACATCACCTACACCCATAGGATACAACTCAGCCTGTTTTTCCAAGATTTCAGGAGAATTTGTATGTAAAAGTCGAGTGTTAATAGCTGAAGGAGACACACAATTGAATCGAACACCCAATGAAGCACATTCTCGTGCGATACTTTTCACCGAAGCAGATAAAGCAGCTTTAGAGCTTGCATAGACACTTTGGCCTTTATCGCATCGTATAGCTGCTACGGATGAAATAAAGACACATGAAGTTCCCCATCCATTATGAATGCGTTTATCTGCAAAAGCTTTTGCCATCATGTACGGAGCAAAAAAATTTATTTCAAATACCTTTCTAAGCTCATCCAAATCGACTGCACGTACAGGTTTAACCTCTCCTGTACCTGCACAAAAAGCCATACCTTGAAACTTTCCATACTTCTCTTTTAGTTGTCTTATATATGTAGGTATATGTTCCACATCATGAGCCAAATCTTTCTGCTCAATAAATATATACTCTGGATATTTTGCTTCATCCTTAAGTATAGATAATACTTTTTCATTTCTTGCAATACATATAACAGATGCCCCATACTCATTAAGTAATAAAGAAACATCTTTACCTATTCCATGTGATGCACCAGCTACAATAAAACGCTGATCAAAAGAAAAACATGGCATTTATATTCCCGCCTTAACAGCTATATCTTCAATTGTATTCATAGATGTATAGTCAGACATTGATGTCTTTACACCAAACGTTCTATCAAGGAAGGCCATAGTCGACATTATAGCCAAAGAATCCCATTCAGAAAGTTCACCTAGTACCGTATCAAACGAAAGCTTATCTTCTGTTTGTAAAACATCCTGCATTTCAATAAGAAACTCATCACGCGTCATTATGTATTCTCCTTGTTGTAATTACATTATAAAAATCAGTAGATAATACTATATATTATTAATTTATTCCATGTATATTCTCTGTATAATTATTTTGGTGATAACAAAAGAAATAATCATTCATTATAACACCTCACATATGTTTCTTACTATTGCATATTTCAGCCCGACATAAAGCGGAAAGCAAGCGATACGTGAGGAGATATCCTCTGACACAGGGCATTGGTCCGTTTTTTCAATATATGGCAGTATATTTAGACTAGGATAAAAGTATCGACGCGGATAGACATTAATCCGTGCCAGCCGCTCAAACGCTGCCAGCAGTTCTTTCTCACTTTCAAACAGCACAGGATAATACGCATAGTTGTATTCCAGTCCTTCCTGTTTTTTCGGGCGGCGCAGCTTGCCTTCAAGTAGGAAATCATAGAGTTCGGAAATACGCTTCCTCTCTGCAACGATTTCTCCGATGTGCTCCAGGTTTGCCAACCCCATAGCCGCATTGAACTCATCCTGTTTGGCATTGATTCCCAACATGATATGATTATCTCCCACATGTCCGAATCTTTTCATGAGTTCCAACTTTTCGAATGTCTCCCTGTCGTTTACGATGCAGCCCCCCCCTTCTATCGTATGGAATAGCTTGGTCGCATGAAATGATAATGTGGAAATATCTCCATAGGAACAAAGGGAATGCCCTTTATATTTGGATCCAAATGTATGTGCAGCATCATATATAACATTTAAATTATATTTTTTTGCAATTTCTTCTATTTTTTTAACATTGCATGCATAACCAAATACATGAACAGGCATGATTGCTTGCGTTTTTTCTGTAATTTTTTCTTCTATTTTATCAGGATCAATTGTAAAATTTTCACATTCTATATCAACAAATACCGGCTTACATCGTTCCCATAAGATACTTGAGACTGTTGCCACATATGAAAATGGGGTAGTTATAACCTCACCATTACTTATATTCAATGACTTAAGAGCTAACTGAAGAGCAATTGTTCCATTGGTTACATAACTAAAATTATCAACATTTAAAAAATAACGAATTTTTTCCGTTAACAGTTTGGAAAAAGGTCCTTCATTTGTCAAAATACAATTATCAAAAATCTCGGAAACATATTTAAAAAAGTCTTCTCTTGGAGGCAAATATGACTTAGTGACATAAATTTTTTCCATTACCAAACCCCTTTGGTAAAACTAAAATACTCAATATTAAAAATACAGTCCTACCATATTTTTATAAATTTTCCCCATATATTGTGGCTTGGAAAAATTTTCTTTGTTAAATATTACAGCTCATTTAAAGTCAAGTTCCAATATTTTTATATTTTAATAAAAAATAATAAATTAATATATATGGATTATCCACATAAAACTCTTAATTTTTAATTTATTTCATATATTTTTGTGTAAATTTTATATATTTTTCTAAAAATTATTTATATGTAATATAATAATACCATACATCACTCTTATATAACTACATAATACATATTATAATATGAAATATTAATCTTATATTTTTAAAAAAATATCATATTATAGTCTTAAAAATTTTCAACTCAGGATTCACAACTTTATTTAAATGAGATAGGATACTACCCACAGGTTTTCCTTTTTACCTAAAAACAGAAATAACCCCATGTAATTCAACACATTAAGTGTATCTATAGGGTAAAAACATGCAAAACTGGATCGGCATCATTCTGGCCGGAGGCTCCGGCACACGGCTCTACCCGCTGACGAAAAGCGTCAGCAAGCAGCTCATGGGCATTTATGACAAGCCCATGATCTATTACCCGCTTGCCACGTTAATGCAGGCAGGGTTAAAAGAAATCGCGATCATTTCCACGCCCGAGCATCTGCCCCTGTATCAGGAACTGCTTGGCGACGGGTCACAGTGGGGCTGCGTTTTTCATTACGTCATCCAGCCCAGGCCGGAAGGGTTGGCGCAAGCCTTTCTGCTCACGGAAGATTTTATCAGGGGCAAGCATACTTGCCTCATTCTGGGGGACAATGTATTTTTCGGCGCGGGGATGCAGGAGCTTCTTGACGCAGCCATGGCGCGGGACAAAGGCGCGACGGTATTCGGTTATCATGTCAGTGATCCGGAACGGTATGGCGTCGTTGAGTTCGATGAAACCAAGCGCGTCCTCAGCATTGAGGAAAAGCCGGAGTTTCCCAAATCGAACTACGCAGTGACCGGACTTTACTTTTATGATGAAACCGTGCTGGACGTGGCGAAATCCATTCGGCCTTCAGCACGCGGCGAACTGGAAATAACAGATGTGAACAATGTCTATCTTTCCAGGAACGCGCTTAATGTGGAAATAATGGGACGGGGCATAGCGTGGCTGGACACGGGAACGCACGATTCTCTGCTGGAAGCCAGCTCTTTTGTTCAGGCCGTGGAAAAAAGACAGGGGCTGAAAATCGCCTGCCTTGAAGAAATTGCCTGGCGCAAGGGATATATTTCCGCAGACGATGTGCGCCGTCTGGCGGCGCCCATGGCAAAAAACGATTACGGCCAATACCTTTATGAATTGGTCGATACAGGGGCAGGACGATGGAAATAGTAAAAACTCCCATAGCAGGCGTTGTCGTGATTAAACCAAAAGTCTTCGGCGACGCGCGCGGCTATTTTGTGGAAACATGGCATGAAGAACGCTATGTCAAAGCGGGGTTGAACTGCCGTTTCGTACAGGATAATCATTCCACCTCGCGCCGCAACGTAGTACGCGGGTTGCACTACCAGAAGGCGTTTGCCCAGGGCAAGCTGGTCAGCGTTTCCCTTGGGAATGTCTTTGATGTAGCTGTCGACATCCGCCCCGGTTCTCCCACCTTCGGCAAGTGGTATGGATGTGAGCTGTCCGCCGACAATCAGCACCAGTTATGGATAGCTCCCGGTCTTGCTCACGGCTTCGCCGTGCTCAGTGAACTTGCACACTTCCATTACAAGTGTACCGAATATTACCATCCTGAAGTTGAAGCCTGCCTGCGCTGGGATGATCCGGAACTGGGCATCGTCTGGCCGGTGGAAAAACCGATCCTTTCCGAAAAGGACAAGAACGGCATGAGCTTTGCCGAGTACCGTGCGGCTCACGAGAGATAACTTCTGTCCATGCCACACACACTTTTCCGCAATGAAGGTTCATCGTCAGGAGTAGCTGTGCCCAAAATCTCCGTTCTCATGCCCGTGTACAACACCTCTGAAGCTCACCTTCGCCAGGCCATGGAAAGTATTCTGAATCAGACATTCACGGACTTCGAATTTCTCATTCTCAATGACGCATCCCCTGACCCCTCTGTGGAAACGGTCATCAAGTCCTATGATGATCCGCGTATATCTTATGTCGTCAATGAAAGAAATCTCGGAATTTCAGGCTCGCGCAACAAGCTGATGGACATGGCTCGCGGCGAATACTTTGCGGTTATGGATCATGACGACATTTCCCTGCCGGAACGTCTGGAAAAAGAAGCCGCTTATCTGGACGCCCACCCCGATGTCGGCCTTGTCTGCTGTCAGGTGGGCAATATCGGCAACAGCCGAGTAACGGATCTGCCGCTGGAAGATATCGCCCTGAAAGAGTCCCTGCTTATTGACTGTATTTTGGTGCATCCGGCATGTATGCTTCGCAAAAGCATCCTTGAAGTACATGGCATCCGATATGAAGCGTTTTTCTCGCCCAATGAAGATCATGCTTTGTTCTGCCGGATGATTCCGCACACAAAATTCGCGGCATTGCCGGATGTCCTGTTTCTCTACCGGGCATGGGAGGGCAATACCTCACATTGCAAAGCCAGACAGATGGAAGCGGCGAAATATGGCATTCTTGAATTCGCACGCAGGGAAAACCCTGAACTGTGGGCAATGAGCCGGATGTTTATTGAGGAAAGAACCCGCATCAAGCTCTTTGATATTTTTCCTCTTTTTTCTGTTCGCGCGTCCGGCCGCAAAAAGGTATTCTACCTTTTTGATCTGCTCCCGCTCCTGTCTTTCAAAAAACGTCATCCCAAGTACAGGAAAAGCTGACCTGCCGCCTTCGCTTCATTTCAGAAAATTTGACAGAACAGCTCCATCTTTTTAAATTATCTTCCGCCGCTTGCTGGCGGCCATAAACAGGAAGCCGAATCCCGCCGCTTCTTCCATTGTTCACCAAGCGTTTTTTTACCCCGCCAGCCCCTTGCTGTGGGCGAGGCCGCTTGTGCGTTCCTATCCCGTTCCCCTCCGGCTGTTTTGTACATTAGTCCCCATGCCCTCCATATCAGCAGGAAACCATGACCAAACCAGATATAAAAAAAGCCGTTCTTGCCAATCAATTTATCGTCAACTATCGCCGCATGTGGCCTTTTGTGCGGCCCATATGGCTCCCGGCTCTCCTGTCCGTTCTGATCACCATTCCCATCGGCTCGCTTGACGCCGCCATCGCCCTGTTCCTGAAGCCGTATACGGACGTGGTCGTCGTGGGCAAGGACATGTCCTCACCGTGGTATATTCCTGTTCTGATTGTTTCCTTCACCACCGTGCAGGGGCTGCTCAACTTCATTTCCGCCTATACCAGCACCTGGGTGGGCGGCAAGCTGACCATGGCATTGAAGCAAAAGCTTTACTCAAAGCTTATCTGGCTTGAACCGGCGTACTTTGACCAATCCACCTCCGGAGAAATCATTTTCCGCTTCAACGGCGATGCGGATATTGCCTGTGCGGGTCTGATTTCCAACCTCAAGAGTTTCCTGACCCGTATTTTCTCCTCCATCGCCCTCATCGGCGTACTGTTCTATAATTCATGGCAGCTTTCCATTATGGCCATCATCATTTTGGTGATAGCGGTCGCACCTCTGACAAAGGTCAAGCAGCTGCTGAAGAGCCTGGTTTCAAAGAATGTCGTTTCCGTAACCGCCATCAATACAACCTACAATGAAACCTTTGCGGGCAACAAAACCATCACCGCATATAATCTTCAGGAGTACCAACGCACCCGCTTTTTCGACATTCTTGAAAACGTGTTTCAGCTTTCTCTGGCCATGACCCGGCGCACGGCATGGCTTTCGCCCTTCATGCATATCGTCGTATCCATAGGGCTGGGGCTGGCCGTGGCGCTCGGCAGCTGGCTTATTGTCAACGGCAGCATTTCCTCGGGCAACTTCGTTTCGTTCATCACCGCCCTGCTCATGCTTTACACGCCATTAAAAAGCGTCGGGAACAATGCCGTTGCCGTGCAAAATTCCTTCCTGGCCATTGAACGCATTTTCGATATTCTTGACCGCCCCGCGTCGCTTCTGGAACGCGAAGACGCGCAAGAGCTTCTCTGTGTGCAATCAAACATCCGCTTCGAGAAGGTCGGTTTTTCCTACCAGCCTGATCGCCCTGTGCTTCAGGATATCAATCTGGACGTCAGGGTCGGTGAAACCGTCGCGCTGGTCGGCAATTCCGGTGGGGGGAAAAGTACGCTGGTCAGCCTGCTGCCGCGCTTCTACGATGTGACGGAAGGAGCGATAACGATCGACGGCAGGGACATCCGTGACTATACGCTGCAATCCCTGCGCGCGAATATTTCCGTGGTTTTTCAGGACAATTTCCTGTTTGCGGGCACTATCCGGGAAAACATTGTGCTCGGCGATCCGGACGCCACGGACGACGACATTGCCCGCGCGCTGGATTGCGCCTATCTTACCGACTTCATCGCCTCCCTGCCTGACGGCATCAATACCGAAATCGGCGAACGCGGCATCCTGCTTTCCGGCGGACAGAAACAGCGCGTGGCCATTGCCCGGGCCTTTCTGAAGAACGCCCCCATCGTGGTGCTGGATGAAGCCACCTCCGCGCTGGACAACAAATCCGAACGGGTGGTGCAGCAAGCCATTGACAACCTGATGAAAGACAAGACCGTGTTCGTCATCGCGCACCGCCTGTCCACCATTCGCAACGCCGACCGTATCGCCGTGATCAGTGAGGGCCGCCTTGCCGAACTGGGCACGCACGATGAACTGATAGCCTTGCCCGACGGCATTTACCGCCGTCTGTATGAAATGCAGTTCAAAACGCCCCCCGCGCTTCCTTCCGCTCCCGCGGCGGAAGAACATGGAGAAAGCCCGCATTCTTCCTCTCCTTCCGTGCAGGTTTAACATGTCTCGTTCTTCTCTCCATCGCTCCGTCCTGCTCTGGGACATGGACGGCACCCTGCTCGACAGCTCCGAAGGCATCCTCGGCTGCGTGCGCCGCACAGTCCGGGAACTGGGCCTGCCGCCCGTTCCCGAAGACCGCATTCAGGAATTTATCGGCCCCCCGCTCCAGCATTCCTTCCATCATCTGTGCGGCCTGCCGGAGGCCGAAGCGCAGCGCGCCACCGACATCTATCGTTCGCACTACGCTGTCGACGGCATAGGCAGAGCACGGGTATATGATGGTCTGTTTGACGTGCTGGAGCAAAGCGCGGCCATGGGGATACGCCACGCCGTAGCCACCAACAAGAAACAGGATGCGGCAGAGGAAGTCTGCCGTATCTTCGGGCTGGATCGCTTTATCCGTGTCGTGCGGGGCAACAATACGGAAGGCAACCGAAAAAAATCGGACATGATGCTGGAATGCCTGCGACTATTCGATACTGCACGCGAAAACGCGCTGATGATCGGCGACAGCCCCTTTGACTCCCGCGGTGCGGAAGAAGCGGGCATTGATTTCCTGGCCGCGATGTACGGCTTCGGTTTCAAAAGCGCGGCCGACCTTGCCGGAACAGCTCATATCGGCATGGTGCGCGCTCCAGCGGAAATCATGTCGTTTCTGAAAAGAAAAGGCTCTGTTCCAGAATAGTGTTGAACATAACCCTGATAAAAATACACGCCTCGCGCAGCGCTGCCAACACGGTTCGGTTCCGTGACAGAGCCAAAGAAAATAAGCGCCGGCACACTGATTTCCCGTGTTCGGGGGCCGCTCCGAGTTGACAGTACCGAAAGCCGAGTGCTAGAAACGACTCAGAGATTTTAACCGCTTTGCCGTCCGGCCCACAGGCCTTACCAAGGAGAAGATCATGACGGAATCGGCTGCCGATACGATGGAAAACGTCGCCCTGACGCTCGACAATGGCGCCGTTCTGGATTTCCGAGGAAGGCTTTTTTCCGAGGCGTCCTGGTTTGATGAAGACAGCGGCGTGCTTACCCATCAGAAGCTCTACGTCACCGACGAACATGAGCAGGTGTACTCTGTCGCCAGCGGTGCCGGAAGATCGCGCAGTCGCCGCGCCTACCGCATTGCGGTTCAGGGCGACTCCTGCTCCGTCACGGACGGCAAGTCTGAAATGACCCTGCCCTTCGACATGCTCATGCTGGCTGTGCGTTCCATGTGCGGGCTGGATGAAAACGCCACGCCGTCTCTGGAACTGGTGGAAGAGACGCTGCGCGCCGCCAACTGCTGACTCTCGACTTTCCCGGATTCATACGCATATTGTGAGGGCGGTCGCAAGGCCGCCCTTATTCGTGGCAAAACACTCCCGGCCCTTGCGGGAAAAATGAATCTTTCCCTGACTGAACCCTGGTACCCGAAAAGGACACCTCATGCGCAAACACGGCTTTACCCTTCAGCGCGAAGAGACGCTTGCCGAAATCGGCGGCATCGCCCGCCTCTGGAAACACGACGTCACCGGGGCGGAACTGCTCTCCGTGCTTAACCGGGATGAAAACAAGTGCTTCGGCGTCAGTTTCCGCACGCCGCCCAAAAATTCCACCGGTGTGGCCCATATCCTGGAGCACTCCGTGCTCTGCGGTTCTGCGAAATATCCGGTCAAGGAACCCTTTGTCGAACTGCTCAAAAGCTCGCTCCAGACCTTCCTCAACGCCCTCACCTTTCCGGACAAGACCTGTTATCCCGTAGCCAGCACCAACCTGCGGGATTTCCATAATCTGGTGGACGTCTACATTGACGCGGTGTTCCACCCCCGTATCGACGAAGATGTCCTGCGTCAGGAAGGCTGGCATATCGACGTGGATGAAGAGGGCCGCTGGAGCTACAAAGGCGTGGTCTTCAATGAAATGAAGGGCGTCTATTCCTCGCCCGATTCCATCCTCATGGAACAATCCCAGCACGCCGTCTTTCCGGACATGCTGTACAGCCTCGATTCCGGCGGCAATCCGCCCGAGGTGCTGAACCTGAGTTATGAGGAATTCCGCGCCTTTCACTCCGCCTATTATCACCCTTCCAACGCCCGGTTCTTCTTCTGGGGCGATGATGACGAAGAGGCCCGGCTGGCGAAGCTGGAAGACGCGCTCTCCGGCTACGAGCGCCGGGAAGTGGATTCCTCCGTTCCGCTCCAGTTCCCGCGCGATGAAGAACGCAAGCTGGAAATACCGTATGCCGCATCGGAAGGCGAAGACAGCGCCCGTCAGGCTCACGTTACGGTGAACTGGCTGCTCTGCGAAAGCGCCGACGTGGAAGAGATGCTGACGCTTGAAATGCTGGATCACATCCTCGCCGCCTTGCCCGGCTCTCCTCTGCGCAAGGCTCTCATGGAATCCGGCCTGGGCGATGACCTCTCCGGCGCCGGCCTGGAAACGGATCTGCGTCAGGCCTATTATTCCATCGGCCTGCGTTCCATCAGGCCGGAAGACGGTGACGAGGTGGAAAAACTCGTCCTTGATACCCTGGCGGAACTCGTTGAAAGCGGCATCCCGGCCAAGGCCGTAGAGGCGGCGGTGAACAGCGTGGAATTCGATCTGCGCGAGAACAACACCGGTCGTTTCCCGCGTGGACTGGCGGCCATGTTCCGCAGTCTGTCCACCTGGCTCTACGACGGCGACCCCTTTGCCCCGCTGGCCTGGGAAAAGCCCTTGGCCGCGCTCAAGGCCCGCCTGGCCGCCGGAGAACAGGTTTTTGAAAACGCGATCCGGCGCTGGCTGCTGGATAACCGCCACCGCGCGCAGGTGCTTCTGCTTCCCGATTCCGAGCTGGCGGCCC
>CAJTSU010000038.1 GCA_910579055.1 uncultured Mailhella sp.
GTATGCGGGCGGGAGTTCGTCATTCCCGACGATGTGAAGCGTCTGGCTCTGCCCTTGCTGCGGCATCGCATCGTCATGACTCCGGCGGCGGATATCGAGGGGCTGGGCGAAGAGGATGCACTGCGCGAAATCGTCGATCAGACGGCGGCTCCGCGATGAGCCTTCATGAACGCGGCGCGCCGTCCGGCCCGGTGAGCGGCGTCCCCGCCCCGATACGCCGGGCTGTTCTGCCCACGCCGCGTTTTGTGCTGCTGTTCGCGATGTCCGTGCCGATTGCGCTGCTGATCGTCAGTCTGCGTCCCGAGGCGTGGCGTTTCACATTGCTGTATCCGGTGGCCGCGCTGGCGCTGTTGGTTGCCGATCTGACCATGACGCTGCCGCAGAGTCGCCTGCGCGTCAGTGTGCGCGTTCCGGCCCGGCTGACGCCGGGAAAACAACGGGAACGCGCAGAGGGCATGACGCTTGCCCTTGAAGCCGAAGGCCGGCCCCGCCCGGTGGACGTGGAAGTTCTTCCGGAACTGACCGGGCACGCGCTTCCTCCCTGTCCCGCGCGGGTGAAACTGCGCGGGGCGCTGACGCTCTCCCTTCCCCTTGAGCCGACACGCCGGGGGCGGCTGACGCTGGACGCCCTGTGGCTGCGCTGGCGCGGCCCCTGGGGGCTGGCGGAGCTGCGGCGGCGTCAGCCGGTGGGAGAAAGCATTGACGTTGTGCCCGATGTGCGCGGCATCCATCAGGAAGCTCTGCGTTTTTTCGCTTATGACGCGGTATTCGGCTCCGGAAGCCGGCGGGCGCGCGGTGAGGGCACGGAATTTGAAGCTCTGCGCGAGTATGCGCAGGGCATGGATACCCGCTTCATTGACTGGAAACATTCCGCCCGGCACCGCAGGCTGTTGAGCCGGGAGTTCCGGCAGGAGCGCAACCACCGGATCATGCTCGGCTTTGACACGGGCCGGCTGATGCTGGAATCGGTGGACGGCCTGCCCAGGCTGGATCATGCGATCCGGGCCGGGTTGTTGCTGGCATGGATTTCGCTCCGTGCCGGAGATTTGACCGGAGCCTGCGGCTTTGACGCCGTGTTCCGCCATTTCCTCGCCCCGGAGCGCGGCCCGGCCCAGTTCGCGCGCTTTCAGCGTTTTTCCGCCGGGCTTGACTACCGCGAGGAAGAAACGAACTTCACCCTGGGCCTGGCGGAACTGAACAGCCGTCTGCAACGCCGCTCCCTTGTCGTGCTGTTCACCGATTTTGTCGATGCCGTCTGCGCCGAACTCATGCTGGAAAGCCTGCAATGGCTGACCCGCCGGCATGTGGTGATATTCGCCGTTTTGCGCGATCCCGGGCCGGAACGCCTGCGGAATGCCGCGCCTGTGGACCTTGATTCCGCCGCGCGGGCCGTGGCGGCTGACGATCTGCTGCGCGAACGCGCCGTCGTGCTGGAACGTATCGCCCGTCTGGGCGTGCACTGTCTGGATGTCCCGGCCGGTGAGCTTTCTCCGGCGCTGCTCAACCGGTATCTGGCCATCAAACAGCGAGGTCTGCTGTGAAGGATGTCATTTCGGATATCGCCCGGAATGTCGGGGCAGATGCCGCGGCATCCGTCGCTCCGGCCATCCCGGAGGAAGAACGGACATTCCTCCGGCCGGGGGCTTCTCCGGGCGGCGGGGGGAAAGGGGACGCGGCTCTGGTTCTGCGCAGCGCGGAGTTCCGCAGGGGGCGGGAGCATGTGTGGCGCGCGCTGGACGAGATGATCGACAGGGTGGAGAAGCGGGGAGTGGAAACGCTCTCCGCGGAAGAAGTCCGGCGGCTTCCGCTGCTGTATCGCGCGACCATGTCCTCCCTCTCCGTGGCGCGGCATATCGCGCTTGATCGCAATCTGCTGCTGTATCTGGAAAATCTCGCCCTGCGGGCTTATCTGGTGGTGTACGGCCCCCGAAGCGGGGTGCTTGTCTGCCTGAAGGATTTTCTCCGCGGGGGATTTCCCCGCGCGGTGCGATCCATGCTGCCGCATCTGGCCGTGGCCCTTGCCGCTCTGCTCTGCGGGGCGCTGGCCGGTTATCTGCTGGTGCGGGCCGACCCGGACACGTTCGGCCTGCTGGTGCCCGGCGACCTGGCGGGCGGACGCGGCCCCGGCAGTACAAGGGAAGAACTGCTCCATGAGGAGCTGTTCGCTCCCTGGCCCGGCTTTGTCCACGCCTTTGTGGTCTTTGCGGATTCTCTGTTCCGCCATAACGCCATGGTGGGCCTGCTCTGCTTCGGGCTGGGGTTCGCGCTGGGCGTGCCCACGCTGATCCTGCTGCTGTGCAACGGGCTGATGCTCGGCGCGTTTCTGGCCCTGCATGTGGAACGCGGGCTGGGCGTCGAGTTCATGGCCTGGCTTTCCATTCACGGCGTGACGGAAATTCTGGCTGTGCTGCTCTGCGCCGCCGCCGGGCTGGTCGTGGCGGAGAAGATCGTCTTTCCCGGCCGTCTTTCCCGTCTGGAAAATCTGGCCCGGCACGGGCGCGCGGCGGCATCGGCCGCGGCCGGAGCGGTATTGCTGTTTTTTGCCGCGGGCATACTGGAAGGCGGCTTCCGGCAGCTGATTGCCTCCACGCCCGGACGTTTCGGCGTGGCGTTGCTCACGGGCGCGTGGTGGCTGTTTTATTTCAGCCGTTGCGGCAGGGGAGGAGACGATGGCAAACTACGCTGAGCGCGTGGATCGGACGTTCGGCGACTTCCGCCGCGCCCGCCGCGCGCTCTCCACCCCCGAGGGCGTCCCGCTGGAGATACAGATTCCCGGTCATGGCGAAAGGATGTCCGCGTTTCTGCTGGATGTTCTGTTCATGGGCGCGGGAGTGTTCTGCCTTTACCTTGTGCTTGTTTTTCTGTTCTTTTCCGGAAGCCCCTGGCTGATCGGCAGAACCGTCATTCTTTTTCTCGCCTTTGTGGTGCGCAATCTGTACTTTCTGCATTTCGAGCTGGCCTGGCAGGGCCGGACGCCGGGCAAGAAAATATGCGGTCTGCGGGTCATCAGCCGGAGGGGAGGCGAACTTTCTCCCGGGGCTGTCATCGCCCGCAATCTGACGCGCGAGGTGGAGTTCTTTCTGCCGCTTTCCCTTGTCTTCGGGTTGGGTATGGGAAATCTGTGGGGAAACCTGGCCCTGCTCGGGTGGGTGCTGTGCATTTCCGCCGTGCCGCTGTTCAACCGCGATCATCTGCGCGCAGGGGATCTGCTGGGCGGAACCAGAGTCATCGCCATGCCCCGGCGCACACTGTCCGGCGATCTGGCCGAACGGGAAAACGGGCCCGGAACGCGGGAATTTGTTTTTACCCATGAACAGCTCGGCATTTACGGCGCGTTTGAGCTTCAGGTGCTGGAAGAGGTGTTGCGGCGTTCGCAGGGGCCGGGAAATGATGCCTTGCTGGCTGAAGTGTGTCTCAAGATCCGCCACAAGATCGGCTGGAAGGAAACGCTCCCGCCGGGGAGCGAACGGCGTTTTCTTACGGACTTCTACGCCGCCGAGCGGGCGGAGCTGGAGAGGGGACAGCTCATGGGGCATTTACGGGAAGACAAAAACACAACGGAGAAGCCGGCCTTGCGTACCGTCCGATAACGGTTGCCTCTGCAAGGCCGGCTTCTCCGTACCCCCGGCAAAGCCGGGGGGTGTCGTCAATATGAATGCTGCAGGGTACTAATCAAATACTTCGGCCAGGCTTTCCCTGGAGATGCCTTCCTTCATGTTGCGCAGATCAGCATATATAACGGTGGTGAGCAGGGAAAACAGCGTGCTCGGAACCAGGGTGAAGAGAAGAGACAGCAGAGCGACAAAGAAGAACGTTATGAGAGGAGAAGAGACGGATACCGAAAACAGGGCCATGCCTATGATGCCTGCGAGGAAACTGAGGGCAAACATCGCCAGCCCGATCAGGGCAACAGCGCCGAAGATCGTCATGCGATATCCCTTGGTCAGCGCCATACTGCGGCGGATACAGTCCAGAGGGCCGAGTTTTTCCACCATGCAGACGGGGATAGCGGCAACCGCGGCACAGGCGAAAATGACGCCGGGCACAATCAGCAGAATCATACCGATACCGATGCCGAGTCCAAGCACCAATGCGGCCAGAAACAGCGGCGCAATGCGGCTTGCGGCGTAGGCCAGCCCTTCTTTCATACCCACGCGGACGCCGCGCAGATGCTGAAACGCCACATAGACAATGGCGCCCGCGGCCATGAGATTGAGTACCATGCTCACGATGCTTCCCAGCAGGGACCCCATGTTGGGGTTGCCGATGTTCAGACTGAGGAGGTTCAGTCCGATATTGATGACCATGGCGAGCAGGCTGACGACAAAGGTCAGCCCCAGATAGGCCGCCGGGTTCTGCATCATGGTGTTCCAGGTGCGTCCGAGGATGGAACCGACAGAGAATGGTGCGGTCGAAGCGCCGGAAATGTTGTCCATATTTTTCTCCTTTGAGGTATTAATGTACGAAAAACAACGGCTGATATCAGCATTTAGAGTGAAGGGATAATCAATCATGTCAACAAGTTTGGCCAAAAATGCTGAAAATGTATGGGGCTAGTCAAAAAGAATACATAATAACAATATATTATGTGGCGTATCGCGGATGGGCTGCGCGGAGGCATTGCCTGTCGGCGGCAAAGAAGGTATTTTTGGAAATCGCTTGGTCATAGGTAGGTTGATGAGGGAAAGAGGCAGTCCCGATTTCCGGGCAATCATCATTTCTCTCGTGTTGCTGTCTGCTCGTTGATGGTTCTGGACTCCCTCCTTTATTTTTCGGAGGCTTTCATGCTGAAACCCCGTGCTTCGTTCCTCCGTGGTTCGGCGTTTTTTTCGCTTTTCTGCGCCATGTGCGTTCTGGCATTCATGTTATCCGGCTGTGCGGACAATACCATCCGTTTGCTGTATCGGCCCGCGCCGGCGGGGACGGTCAGCAGCCCCTACGCGCCCACGCTCGCCGTGCTGCGCTTTGAAGATAAACGCCCCGAAGTGTGGATCGGCCGGCGCATGGGAGAAAACGGCGGCTATTTTCAAGCCGGATCGTCCGTACCGGAATGGGTCAGCCGTTCTCTGGCTGACGAGCTTCTCCTTTACGGGGTAAAGGCGTTCTACGCGGAAGACGCGCAGAGGGCGGCGGCCCTCAAGCCGGAATATACGCTTTCCGGCGAGCTGATTCAGGTCTGGATGACGGAGATCAATCCCACCAGGTATCAGGTGGAAGTGCGCTTTCGTGTTTCCATGCGGCTGGCGGATCGCACCTGGAGCGAAACCTTTTTCTCCACGCAGGAGCGTACCGGCATGCCCGGATCGCGCATGGTGGAAGAGCTGCTTAATGATGCGCTGCGCAGTGCCGTCAATGCCTCCGCTGTCAAAATTAAGGGAGTGATCACACAATGAGGCGTTCCGGGGGCGCGGCGACATGGCTCGTCTTTCTGCTCCCGTTGAGCTTCATCTTCGCTGTGTGCGCCGGAAGTGCGCGGGCGGACGAAGCCGACGCCTCTTTGCTCCGGACGAAAGCCTGGCTTGCTGAACTGGATGAATTTGCCGCCGCGTTGAGCGCCATGCCGGAACTGCGTCTGTCCGGCATGGATAACGATCGTCTGCGAGCGCTGGCCGCATTGCTGCATCTTCCTCCGGAACCGGAAGAAGGAGCCGGAGAATCGGAAAACGCTCCCGTATCTTCCGGCGCGCCATCTGCATATTTGGATATCAAGCCTCGCCTGTTCCGGCTGATGCGGCGTGATGACGCTGTGGATCGCGTGGAAAGCGCCGTGTACGGGCTTGATCGCCTGCTCCGGGCGGTGTGGCAAGATGAAGCGGGAGAAAGCGATCCGGAAAGTCTCCCGGAGGATTCGGCGCCGGATGATTCGTCAGGGGAAGGGCTGGCTGCTTTGTCTGACTACCTGCATTGCGTGTTTTTGCTGGCGTATGTTGAAACAGGGGAACTGGAGCGGGAGGAAGGCATTGCCGGCCCGGACAGCTCCTCGTTATCCGTTTCCGAACCCCCGGCGGGAAACGAGGGCCGGGCTTCGCGGCAGGATGCCCTGCTCCTGGCTCTGGACGCCGCGCTGTCCCATGAGTTGCCGTCCGATTCCGTGCGGCCCCTGCAGGTGATCAAGGCCGGGCTGCTTCTGGAACAGGCCCGACCTCAGGCCGCATTGCAGGCTCTGGCCGGGCTGGATGCCGGACACGATGCCACGCCGCGGGGAAAACGCCTGCGCGTGCGGGGCCTGTATCTGCGCTCCCTGGCCCTGATGCGGAGCGGAAATGTTGTGCTGGCCAAAAGAGATTTGGACAAGGCGCTGGAGCTTGCACCTGATGCGGCGGAACTGCGCCTCGCGCGCGGGACCTTGCTGCGGATGCGGGGGGAAACAAAAGCCATGTGCGGGGATTTTTACGCCGCCTGCGCGGCGGGATTGTGCGAAGGCCTGAAGGTTGCGCGTGAACAGGGATATTGCGGAGCCGGGGGCGGGAACGAGCAGCCGGCCACCCCCTTTGCTCCCCCGGAGCTGACCCGATGAGCCGCGCTCCGTTAATTAAAGTCTACGCATCTCTGTATCCGGCTGATACGGCGGCGCTGGACGCCGTGAACGCGGTGCTGGATTCATGGTATGTGGAAGGCGCTGCGGAGCTTGCGGGGGATTTGCTGCGGATCAGCCATGAGGGCGAATATTTCCCTGCCGAAGATGTTGTGAACGTATTGACGCCGTTTTTGCGCCAGGAAAGCCGGGGCAGGCTGGATGAAATCGATCTTGAAGCATGGACGTTGCGCCGCTGGTTTTTTGACTATGGCCGTGTCATGTTGCGCAAAGCCTCGCTCGATCAGGCGCTGGAGTCTTGCGCACACAGGTAGACGCAAGCCATTCCCCCGTCAAGGAGATATGACATGTTGACAAGATGGATAAAGGCCGCGCGGCTGCGGACATTGCCGCTGTCCACGTCTGGTGTGATTCTGGGGGGAGCGGCCGCGGCGGCTGAGGGCGCTTTTCGTCCGGCGGTGTTCCTGCTTTCGGTGCTGACGGCCCTGCTGCTTCAGGTTCTTTCCAACTTCGCCAACGATTACGGCGACTACACGCACGGCAGTGACGGCGCGGGCCGGGTGGGGCCAAGCAGGGCGGTGTCTTCGGGCGAGATTTCTCCGCGCGCCATGTTTCGGGCCGTGGTGATCTTTTCCTGCCTGAGCGGCCTGTCCGCCGCGCTGCTGTTCTGGACGAGCTTCGGCCTCGATCCTGTGCGCTGGGGCGCGTTCGCCGCGCTTGGCGGGGCCAGCATTGCCGCGGCCCTGTGCTATACCATGGGCAGGCGCCCTTACGGCTACAACGGCCTGGGGGATTTTTTCGTCTTTATCTTCTTCGGGCTGGTGGCGGTGTGCGGGGCTTACGCCCTGTATCCCGAAGCGCCGCTGGCCCGGATGCCCGGTCTGCCCGCCTGCGCCACGGGGCTGTTCGCCACGGCTGTGCTGAATGTGAACAATATCCGCGATATGGAAAACGATCGCGCCAGCGGCAAGGAAACGCTGGCCCTGCGTCTGGGCGCTCTGGGCGCGCGGCGTTATCATCTGGCGCTGATTGGCGTGGGGGTATTGTGCTGGGCGGCCTATCTCACGGGCACCGGGCGTTCCATGCTGATGCCCGGTCTGCTGGCGGCGCTGCCGCTGGCCCTGAGCGCAAAGACCGTGTTTGCGAGTACGCGAACCGATGTGCTGGACGCGCAGCTGCGCAGAACGTCCATCAGCGCGGGGCTGTTCAATCTGATCATGTCCGTGCTGATTATGTGGCAGTCCGGCGCTTTTTGGGCGTGTTAGACTCCTTCCGCAGCATTCGGGGAGTGTGCAGGGCAGCGCACTGTTTCCCTCCGGGCATGGCGCTCACCACAATGGAGGAGCGCAGCGCCTCGTAGATGGGCGTGATGTGGAGGCGGGAGGCGACAAAGTTGGCCACGAGGATGACCAGCGCGGCGGCGGGGAGACAGGCCGCCGCGCCGCTGATTTCCATGACCAGAACAAGGCCGAGCAGCGGCGTGCCGAGTACGGCGGCAAAGAATCCGGCCATTCCGCAAATCAGCCAGCAGGCGTTTTCCGGCGAGGGGGAAACGCCGTCCAGGGCGCAGCCCGCAGCAAGGCCCAGCAGTGCGCCCACACAGAGAATGGGCATGAGAATGCCGCCCGGCGCATCGCCGGTGAAACTCAGCAGGGAAAAGAAGACCTTCGCGGCCAGAAACAGGAGGAGCGGGGCAAATGCCGTGCCGTCCCCGCCTATCTGCACGATCAGCGCACCTCCTCCGCCGAGGACTTCGGGCAGGGCGAACAGAAAGACACCTGCCGACAGCATGGGAGGAAGAATGCGCCATTTCCGGGGGATGGGCAGACGTGATTCCGCTGTTTTCACTCCCAGCAGGGCGCGGTTGTACAGAGAGCCGCCCAGGCCCAGCACAAGGCCGAGCGGGAGCAGTTTCCACCATGCGGCAGGTTCCGGCCCGGGGATGTCGTCAAACGGAAAGAGCTTGCCGAATCCGAAGATGGCTCCGACTCCCCACCAGGCGGAAAGCGCGGCGCTGAGCGTCAGCAGGCAGGACGTGCGGTTTACAGGGCGTTTGATTTCTTCAAAGGCGAAAATGAAGCCCGCCCACGGAGCGGAAAAGGCCGCGGCCATGCCCGCCGCGCCCCCGGCGGCCAGGAGGTTGCGGCGGCCACTTTCCGTATGGCCGCACAGGGCGTCGACAATGGCCCCGACGCCTGCGCCGAGCTGAACGGAGGGTCCTTCTCTGCCTTGAGAAAGCCCGCCCGCCGTATCCATGAGGCAGGCAAGGAATTTCGCCGCGATGACGCGCAACCAGATGCTCAGAGGCACATGCAGTCTGCCCTGGCACTCCAGTTCAACCTGGGGAATTCCCCCGCCGGAGATCAGGGGAACGGCCCGTACCAGACGGCCCGCGCCGTAAGCAAGCGCCACGAGAACCGCTGCCCACAGAAGAATCCCGAAGAGCCCATACTGTGCCGACAGTTCCCGCGCGGCGGGCCAGACATGGCGGGGAATGGCGTCCAGTCCCCAGCGGAAGGCCCCCACCAGGCAGGCCACGCTGAGGCCGATAATGCTCCCCTGCGCGAAGATGAACGGCCAGTGCAGAAGGTGAATGACCGGATGAATATGACGTGTGCGCATGATTTTTTGCTGATACCGCGCAACGAGGAAAAGAACAAGGAGCCGTGAGGAGCTGTGCTGTGGCAGAATTGTGCTGAAATTATTCTTGACCGCCGGAGGCGCGAGCGTAGCGAGCCTGGAGGCCGACCAGGCGGTTCTGCAGGGGGGCTGTGCCCGCTGCCGGGCAGATCGAGACCCGGCATGATGTGGCCGCGCACCGTCAGAGCTTCCTTTTCTCTTGAAGGCGCCGGATGTTCCGGCTAGTCTATGTGCTTTGCCCACAGGTTTCAAGGAGCGAGTTCCATGTCACAGCCTTCTTCAGCGTCGCCTTCCTCCGGCTCCTCTCTGTCCGGCAGACAGGACGGCAGGGAAACTCTCGGCAGTCGTATCGGTTTTCTTTTTCTTTCCGCCGGGTGCGCCATTGGCCTCGGCAATGTGTGGCGCTTCCCCTTTATTGCCGGACAATACGGCGGCGCGCTGTTTGTGGCGGTGTATCTGTTTTTCCTTGTCACGGTGGGGTTGCCCGTTCTGATCATGGAATTTTCCGTAGGGCGGGCCGCGCGCCGCAATATGGGCGACGCCCTGCGCCGGCTTGAGCCGAAAGGTTCGTGCTGGCACAGGTTCGGCTGGTTCAGCCTGGTGGGCAGTTATCTGCTCATGATGTTCTATATCCCCGTGGCGGGCTGGATGCTGTATTACTGTCAGGCCATGGCCCGGGGAGAACTCGCCCTGCCGCCGGAACAGGTGGGCGCATTCTTCGGCAGAATGCTGTCCGAACCGAAGGGGATGATTTTCTGGGCCTGGTTGACGCTGCTGGTGGGGTTCGGCGTGTGCTGGATGGGAGTGCGCAAGGGGCTGGAGCGCGTGGTCAAGGCCATGATGGCCGGGTTGCTGGCGATTATGATCGGACTTGCCGTGCGGGCCGTGACCCTGCCCGGGGCGATGGAGGGGCTGGCCTTTTACCTCGCGCCGGACTGGAGCCGCGCCGTTGAGGCAGGGCTGTGGGGCATGGTCAACGCGGCCATGACCCAGGCCTTTTTCACCCTTGGCCTGGGGGTTGGCTCCATGCTGATTTTCGCCAGCTATCTTGACCGCAGGCGCACGCTGACCGGGGAGGCGACGCTTATTGTGGGGCTGGATACCTTTGTAGCCTTTACTGCCGGCCTGATTATCTTTCCGGCCTGTTTCGCCTTCGGCGTCAGACCGGACAGTGGCCCGGGGCTGGTGTTCATCACACTGCCCAATATCTTCAACTCCATGCCCGGCGGCGGAATATGGGGTACCCTTTTCTTTGTGTTCATGAGCTGCGCCGCGCTGTCCACCGTCATTTCCGTGGTGGAGAACATTATCTCCTACAGCGTGGACGTGTGGGGCTGGAGCCGCGGAAAATCCGTCCTGGTCAACGGGGCGGCCATGGCCCTGCTTGTGCTGCCCTGTATTCTGGGGTTCAATTCCTGGGCCGCTTTCCAGCCGCTGGGGCCGAATACAGGGGTGCTTGATCTTGAGGATTTTCTGATCAGCAACACCATGCTTCCGCCCGGAGCGCTGATATTTCTGCTGTTCTGCTGTACGCGCTACGGCTGGGGATGGAACAACTTCCTCGCCGAGGCGGATCAGGGGGAAGGGCTGAAATTCCCCCGGATTATCCGGCCGTGGCTCATATATGTACTGCCTGCGCTTATCGTCCTGCTGTTCGTCATGGGCTATGTGGAGAAGCTGCGGCCGCTGTTCAGGTAGGGAAGCCCCGTCCGGGGGCGGATGCCAGCCATATGAAAGGCTCTGGTAAGATTTTGGTTGATGACGCCTTCAACGGCCGGAATATCGGCCGGTGCGATTGTGCTGATGAGCGTTTTGAAACCATGCATCTTGACAGGGCCTTTCTTGATCGCTAAAAACTTTTTAAAAGGTCAGACGTCTGATGAGTAAGCGAATGTCGCAAGTTTGCTTGGCGGAGGAACACCTTCTTAATCTCATTCGCAAATTGCCCCCGGGAGTGCGCAAGCTTCCCTCGGAAGAAGAGCTGTGCCGGCAGCTTGACGTAAGCCGGGCTACGCTTCGCGAGGCCCTCGGGCAGCTTGCTCGCGCGGGATTTATCACCAAACGCCACGGCGTGGGAAACATGGTCAACCTCAGCGTTCTGAACACGCCCATGCGTTTTGATGAAGAATTTTCCATGCGCCGCCTTCTGAAGAGCGCCGGAGAGGCCGGCACGCGACGTTTCGCCCCTGTGCCCGAAGCGAAGGAGGCGGCGGCCTTTATCGAGCGTATGACGTCGGGCACGGGCGGCGCGGAAATAAAACGCCCCTGGCTTATCCAGGAATCACAACACTTCATTAATGGCCGGCCCTCCGTATGGACCTTCAATTTTTATCCGGATACGGGCGTCAGACTGAAGGAGGAAGACATACAGGGCCTTTCGTTCAGGGAACTTGTCACCGCAGTGACGGGAGCGGAGCTTTCTCACACCATCAAGGCATTCATCCCGGTGTCCGCGGATCGCAGTCTGGCGGAATTTTTCGGCATAGCCGAAAAAACCCCTCTGCTTATGTGGTACCTGAGGAACTTTGGCATGGATGACGGCCTGCTGAGCGCGGGCGTGACCCTCTTCAACCCGAAGACCGTTACCCTGAACTCGTTCAACCGATGGGAATAACGCCCACCCCGGAGTAAGACCGGCCGGGCGGCCCGAAGCTCCGTTTCCGACAAACCGTGTTCGGATGTTCTTCCCGAAAGGGAAGGATGCTTTTTATCCAACCGTTATGGAGGAAAGGGTCATGAAAAAGTTCGCTTTGGGTCTGCTTGCCGCATCTCTGCTGCTTGCCGCAGCTCAGCCCGTCGCTGCGGCGGAATACGAGCTGCACCTCAACATGCCGCTTCCGCCCACCAACACCCGGTGGGAGCTTTTTCTGGATGGCGTGATGACGGATCTGGAAGAACGATCGGGCGGCCGCATCAAGGTAGTGCCCTATTTTGCGGAATCCATGAGCAAAATATCGGAATGCTTTGAAACCGTGAAAACCGGCCTTGCGGATCTCACGGAAGTGGCCCTGCTGAACGCGCCCGGCCAGTTCCCCTTCCACGAGAGGGCCTGGGACGCCCTGGACCCGGCGCGCGTCAGCGAAAACCCCACCACCATCATGCATCAGCTTCAGAAGGAATTCCCCGAAGTCATGAAGGACTTTGAAGGGGCGAAATTCCTTAATTCCTATGATGGGGTCATTGGCCAGTTCATTGCGATGAGCAGGCCCGTGACGTCCCTTGCCGACCTCAAGGGCAAAAAGATTGTGGCCTTTGGCGGCCCCACGGTGGCGGCCAAGATTGAAGCCCTGGGCGCGGTACCCGTCTCCATGTCGCCCGGCGACGCCTACATGGCCCTGCAGCAGGGCATTGCCGAGGGCGCCATGACCGGCTTCGGCATGCTCGTGAACCGTCGCTTCGGCGACATGCTCAAGCATCTGGTGCCGGTGAACATCACCGGCGTCATTCTTGGCGTGGCCATGAACCAGGATACCTATGACTCCCTGCCGGACGATCTCAGGCAGGTGGTGGATCAGACCTTTGGCGAAGAGTTCACGCAGCGCGGCACCGCCTACATGAGCAGCATAGAATATCAGCTGGCCAGACAGTGGCGGGATGAAATGGGCGGCGTGATCCACCCTCTCACCGATGCCGAGTACGAAGAAATACACACCCGGTTCGCGGCGCTGGACAAGGCCTGGGCCGACAAGCTCACGGCGGCCGGCCTGCCGGGCGACAACATCCTTGCCCGCCTGCGGGAGCTGGAAAACAGGCACAGCCCGCTCTGGAAGGATTCCAGGCTGTTCCGGGAATTCGGCATACACTGATGACGTCACCCCTCTCTGGAGGTTTTTTCCATGTCCATGCCTGCGAACCCTGGTGGGCTTCCCTGCTCAGGCCCTGAAAGGGCCGCGCGGAAGTTTACCGTTTTCTGCAAGTGGCTCAGCGTCGGCGGCATCGGCTGCGTCATCGTGCTGCTGACGTTCCTCGACGTTTTTCTGCGTTATTTCTTCAACAGCCCCATAGCCGGAGCGCATGAAGTCACGGAAATGCTCATGCCCCTGGTGGTTTTTTCCGGCATCGCGTATGCCCAATGCCGGAAAAACCATGTGACCATGGATATTGTCACCGAAAGACTGAGCCCCGAAAATCGAACCGTGCTCGAAACGTCCACCACCATCTGGTGCGCGGCCACCTGCGCGGTGTGCATCCGGGCCACGGCCAAAATGGCCCTGACCACGACCACCATCACACATCAGCTGGGCGTGCCCATCAATCCCTTTGTGTGGTATGTCTGCTTCGGCTTCTGCACGCTTATGGTGGCGTTTCTTCTTGACGTGCTGATCCTGCTGAAACGGGTACAGCGCATGGGGGCCGGCCGCGTGGCCTTTGCGCTTGTTTTCGGCGCCGTGCCGGTTCTTTTGGCCTGGTATATGGCCACACACCGTTTTCCGGGCGTGGGCCCGGTGAACCTGGGCATCATGGGCCTGTGCGTCATGTTCTTTCTGTTTGTCTGCGGCATGCCGGTGGCCTTTGCCCTTATGGCGGCGGGCTTCGTCTTCTCCTGCGCCATCCGGGGCTTCAACCCCGCCATGGTCATGTACGGAAAGGTCATGTTCTTCAGCTCGGGCAGCTACCACTGGGTTCCGCTCATGTTCTTCATGCTTATGGGCTATTTCTGCTACTACGGAGAACTCGGGCGCGATCTCTACTCCTTCGCCCGCAACTGGATAGGTCATTTCCGCGGCGGGCTGGCTCAGGGCAGTGTCTGCGCCTGTGCGGCCTTCGGCGCGGTGGTGGGCGATCACCTCTCCGGATCCATCGCCATGAACGCCATTGCCCTGCCCGAAATGCGCGCCAACAACTACGACGACAAGCTGGCCGTGGGCACGCTGGCCTGCGCCGGTGTCATCGGCTCGCTTATTCCACCCAGCACCAACCTCATCATGTACGGCGTTCTGGCCGAGCAGTCCGTAAGCGAACTGTTCATGGCCGGCGCCATCCCCGGCGTCATTCTCACGGTACTGTTCTGCCTTGTCGTGTGGCTTATCGCCGTGCTCAAGCCTTCAGCCGCTCCGACCATCCCCAAAGTTCCCATGGGGGAACGTCTGCGCGCCCTGAAGTACACCCTGCCCATTCTCGCGCTCTTTCTGCTGGTCATAGGCGGGATCTACGGCGGCATGTTCACCCCGGCGGAGGGCGGCGGCATCGGAGCCGTGGGCGCGTTTGCCGTGGCCTTGTTCATGCGTCGCATGACGCTGAAAAAATTTGTGGCCGCGCTCAACGACTCGGCCAAGTTTATCGCCATGTGCTTCGCCGTGCTCACCGGCGCGGCCATGCTCAGTTACTTCATGACGTTGAGCCGCATTCCCACGGTCATGGCTTCCGGCATCGCCTCCCTTGAGCTTTCCGGCGGCCTGACCATGCTCGCCATTGTGGTGGTCATGATAGTGCTCGGCTGTTTTGTGCCCGCGCTTCCCCTGCTTCTGGTATGCGTGCCCATTTTCCTCCCCATAGCCGCCGTGTACGACTGGAACCTGGTCTGGTTCGGCGTGCTCATGGTCATTCTGCTGAACATGGGCACCATCACGCCGCCTTTCGGGGTAAACCTGTTCGTCATCAAGGAGCTGGCCAGCGTTCCGCTGAACGTCATGTTCCGCGCGGCCATGCCTTTCGCCGCGGCCATGGCCGTCCTGGTGGCCGTTGTTTACTTTGTTCCCCAGTCCGCGCTCTGGCTTCCGAACGTATTCAAATAGGAGCACCGGCCTTCCGGGGGCGGCCCCGCCGCCCCGGCATACCATTCACACCGCACCCGCCGCCGCGGCGGCGGGACAAGGAGTTTCCATGCCCCCCATCATAGACAAGGAAAAGTGCATCGGCTGCGGCACATGCGTGCAGATATGCCCGTGCGAAGTGTTTGATGTGGATCATCAGCCCGGAACCGTTCCTGTGGCGCTGTACCCCCAGGAGTGCTGGCACTGCAACGCCTGCGTGCTGGACTGCCCGAAAAAGGCTGTGGATCTGCGCTTTCCGCTCCATTATCTCGTCACGACCACGGATGCCGAAGCCCTGAACGGCAGGACAGGAGGCTGATATGCTGCCCATCAGTAAAACGCTGGAAACGGATCTCGCCGTCATCGGAGGCGGCATCGGCGGCCTTATGGCGGCCATAGCGGCGGCGGAACAGGGCACGCGCGTGATCGTGCTGGAAAAGGCCGACACCCGGCGCAGCGGATCGGGCGGCGGAGGGTGCGACCACTTTTTCTGCTATCTGCCCGAAGCGCATGGCGACAGCCTTGAGCCCATCTTTCAGGAACTCATGGAAAGCCAGATAGGCAGCTGCTATGACCCGAAGCTGATCTATCAGTTCATGAAAGCTTCCTCGTCCATCGTGCGCAAATGGCATGAATGGGGCATCAACATGAAACCCTACGGAGACGAGTTTGTGTTTCGCGGCCATGCCTTTCCGGGCCGGCCCCGCATCTGGCTGAAATACGACGGGCACAACCAGAAGGCCGTTCTTACCAGGAAGGCGCGTTCGCTCGGCGTGACCATACTCAATCACCACGCCGTGCTGGAGCTGCTGCACGATGGCAGCCGCGCTCTGGGCGCTCTGGCTCTGGACAACAGCCGCTCCCAGCCTTCCTTCGTGCTGGTGCAGAGCAAATGCGTGATGATGGGCAGCGGCACGGCCAGCCGTCTGTACACGCCCATGTCCACCCCCGCTTCCATGTTCAACACGGCCAACAGCCCGGCCAACGCCGGAGCGGGGCACGCTCAGGCCCTGCGCGCGGGGGCGCGCCTTGTGAACTTTGAACTGCCGTACCGTCATTCCGGCCACAAATACTGGGCCAGGGCGGGCAAGGGCACATGGATAGGCCTTTTCAAATTCCCCGACGGAAGCAACGTGGGCCCCTTCATCACCAAAGCCACCAAGGAAGTGAGCGACATTACCTCCGATGTGTGGAACAACGTGTTCACCGACATGAACCGGGAAGGCCGCGCTCCCATCTATATGGATTGCTCGCAGATAGACGAGGAAGACTTTCAGTGCATGATCAAGGACTTTGAAAGCGAAGGCCTGACCAGCTTTCTCAACTACATGAAGCAGCGCGGGCTTGATCTGCGCAAGCATGCGGTGGAGTTCAGCCAGTTTGAACCGTACTTTCTCGGCCGCGGCATAGAAATCAATACCGACGGACAAACCACCCTGCCCGGTCTTTATGCCGCGGGCGACGTGGTGGGCAACGTGCGCGGTGCCATTGCGGGCGCGGCCGTGTACGGCTGGATCTGCGGGCAAAGCATCGGCGCGCGTCACAAGGAGCTGGACAGCAAGCCCGTGGCCGATCTTGACCTCACCCGGGAACGCATGGAGTTCTTCAGCTCCCTGTACGAGCGCAAGGCAGGCGCGCCCTGGCAGGAAGGCAACTGGGGCCTGCAACAGATACTCACCGACTATGCCGGAGCGGGGCCGGAGAGGGTTCGTTCCGAAACCCTGCTTGCCGCCGGCCTCAAAAACCTGGCGGAACTGCGGGAACTGTGCAGGGCGGAAATGAAGGCTGCCAACTCGCATGAACTCATGCGCGCAGCCGAAGTCTTTGACCTGATGGATGTGGGGGAAGCCATTCTGCATTGCGCCCGTGAACGACGCGAGACGCGGGGGCTGCATATCCGCAAGGATTACCCCTTCACCAATCCGCTGTACAACAAGAAACTCTTCTACATTGAACGCCGCGGCGGCGAATACGTGGTGGGCATGCGTGACAAGTACGTTTAATCCGCCTCTCTGCGTTTCGAACAAGGCTCCGGACGTCCCCTGTCCTGTTCTCCAGCAGAGCGGTCAGGGGAATGTCCGTGCGCGCCTTACTTGTGCAGGGTGCTGTCCCTGCGCCCGGAGGCCAGAGCCGCGTTGCATGCGGAGTCGAGTTTTCGGGCGCATTCCTCCGGCGTGAGCGTACCGGCAAGCAGTCGGTGGATATTCGGCCAGAATACGCTGCGGAAGGAATCGTCCCGCCCCTGCCAGTTGGGGCTGTTCCGCATGAAGTCCACCACATGGACGGAGTTGGCGGAGAAGTCGTTCAGCATCGTGATCCGGTTCGCATATTTTGCCAGCACCGTCTTGCTCACGGGAATATTGCCTGCGGAGAGTTCAAGCCATTCTTCCGTTTCATAAAGATACTTGAGGAAGTCCTTGGCGGCCTGCACTCTGGCGTTGTCGCCGTTGTCAAAGACCTCGAACCCGTTGATGAACGTGGTGGCGATATTGCCGGGGTAATTGACAAATCCGTAATGGTTCAGATTGCTGTAAAGAGCGCGGTTCGCATTGTTGAACATGTAAATCGCAAGCTGACTGTTGGCGAAAAGCTCACTACAGTCCTTCATCTCCAGATTTTCCGGGTGGGGCGGATACCAGCCCCGCTGCACGCCGTTCCGGATCCAGGTCAGCGCCTTTACGGCCTTGTCGTCCGTGAAGCTGAAGTTGCCCTCCGCGTCAAAAATTTCGCTACCGAAAGCGCGGATATACGACAGGATATGCGTGTCCCCCTGGTTGTTCTTGCCGTATATGGCCAGAGGGTAGACGCCGTCGGGGAGTCTCGCCGCCAGGGTATCCAGAATATGTTCCCACTCTTCTAGGGTCCAGTTCTGAATTTCTGTCCCTGTGCCGATGAAGGCGTCAAGCCCGCACTCTCTGAAGAATTTTTTATTATAGATGAGGATGTTTTGCATATCCACATAGGGTATCATATAGGTTTTGCCGCCAAACATGCCCATCTTCCATGCCGTGCTCTCAATATCATTCCGTATGGTGTCTGTAATCATGTCATCGAGAGGAACGACTCTGCCGGTATGTATGTAGCTCGCTATATTGAAAAAGCTGCCGAAAAGCACATCAGGCGCGCTGTCGGTGCCGAAGCTGCCGGTGACGGCCTGAGCTTCATTCACATAATTGAAGGTTATGACGCGGGGAGTAATCCGGGCTTTTTCATACTGGCGGGCAAAGGCGAAGGCGGCTTTCTCCAGAAAAGCCGAGACGCTTCTGATGTTCGGATCGCTGATGGAGTTCAGCTCCTGTACCGGGGTTTTTATGATCAGGGTTATGGTTTCGGGAGTGCTGCTTTCATTTTCGCACCCGGCAAGCGGGACGGCCAACAGGACAGTCACAAGCAGCAACTGGAGCCAGCGCAACTTCATTTTTTCGCTCCTTTTCGTGATGAAGGCTGACCGGATACAGGGAGTCATCTGCCCGGATGCATTGTTTCAGAGAATCCTTTTTGTCTCAGCTTTTTCAAGAGCGCCTTAATATCAATGGGTTTTATGAGAAAGTCGTTCATGCCGCTTTGCAGCGCTTTGTCCATATCGGCTTTGAAGGTATTCGCGGTGCAGGCGAAAATGAGAACGGTTGCGGCGTCCGGCCGATCCAGTTTGCGGATAGCCTCGGTTGCCTGACAGCCGTCCATGACCGGCATCTGCATATCCATCAGAATAATGTCGAATTCGTCCGTTGCGGACTCTTTGAATGTGTCAAGGGCTACCTGGCCGTTTTCCGCGTGCACGACTTCAAAACCTTCGTCCGTCAGCAACTCGAGCAGGAATTCGGCGTTAAACTCGGCATCTTCGGCCAGAAGAATTTTAATCGGCGCTCCGTCATGCCGCCGCGGCGTCTGTTCGGCAGGAGAGGCTGCTTCCGCACTGTGCAGCGCCGCAGGGTTTCCTTCTACCACGACGGAAGGAATGGAGATGGTAAACGTGCTTCCCTGCCCCAAAGCGCTTTCCACATGAACAGTTCCGCCCATGGCGTCCACAAGCTGCTTGGTGATGGGCATGCCCAGCCCGGTTCCCTTGAGCGTATTGTCGGAGTCTCCGGTTCTTTCCTGCGAGAAGGGATCGAAAATCTTTTCGACAAAGGCCGGGCTCATGCCGATGCCGGAATCTTTGCAGCGGTAAATGGTTGTCACGCGCCCGTCAGCTTCCTTGCGCTGGCTGACGGAAAGGGTGATATATCCCCCCTGCCGCGTGAACTTGGCCGCGTTGCCGACGATATTGACCAATACCTGTTTGGTGCGGATTTCATCTCCTTTTATACAGGGGGCCAGGATTTTTTTCTCTATATTGAATTCAATGCCTTTTTTTTCAATGTTGTCCTTTTGCATGAAATATATGTCGTCAATCATGGATTCCACATAAAAAGGAGCCGTTATGATATCAATTTTTCCCGCCTGAAGCTTAGACATGTCGAGAATGTCATTCAGTAATGAAAGAAGATAGTTTGCCAGTTTTTTTGACTTGTCCAGCCAATCCTTTATCTGTTGTATGCGGCTCTGTTCTTCAATATGAGTTGAAATCAAATGATTCAGTCCAATCAGCCCGTTTAATGGCGTCCTGATTTCATGGCTCATGCTGGAAAGGAACTCGCTGCGCACCTTGACGGCTTCTCTGGCCTTGAACAGCTTGTTGTGATTCGACATGCCGTACAGCATCAGGCCCATAAGGATGGCGACGACAACCACCAGCAGCACCAGGCTCATGAGGGCAAAGGTAGTCTGCTGTTGGATAAGCACGTCCCGTTTGATGAGGGTTATGAAATACCAGTCGATTTCGTCGTCGAACGGCACAAGATAAATCAGGTAGTTCTCTCCGTTGTCCGCATAAAACGAGAATGTTTCACTGCGGCGCATGTTTTCGGCAACGGTTTCCGGGTCAAGTTCGGAGGATCTGCCGGCCTCCAGGTCATCGAAAAAGTTGCTGGAATTGTCCTGATAAACGTCTCTGGTTCGCCCGATGATATAATGCCCCTTGAGATCAATCACGGAGCTGTAGCCGTGGGGCGTTCCGTTCATGATGAAGCTGTCGATGATCATGTGATCCTGAATGAAATGAATGTCGGTGATGCCGAACAGGGCTTTCATTCTGATCCCGCTGACCTCGTAGTCATCCATGCGAATGCCGTACAGGATGGATTCCCTTGAAATTCCGGCAAATTCGGCCTTGTCGTCAAATCTGGTGACAACCTGCCGCACGTTGTCATCGGCAAAAAAGGGCAGGAGATCGATTCTCGCTCCCAGATTGTACTGTGCGGGGTCGTAGACGACGAGCTTGTCCGTGTAGACCTTGCCGTCTTCAGCCAGCATGTAGATATGCGTGAACTCCGATGAGGAGCTTTCCAGATTCAGCCGTATCTGCATGGCCTCGGTTGACTGGCACTGGTAGGAGACAAGACGCTTGGCCACACCTCTCAGATCTTCAAGGAAAAATTCGATGCAGGTTTTGATGGCGCGTTTGTCATGCAGGGCGATTTCGGTAACGCTGTTGATGATATTTTTTTCAATAACCTTTTTTAATTGCAGCACATAGCCGACAGCGAGAAGAAATACAAGTATGGCAAAAAGGGCAACCAGTCTTGTATAAAAGAGTTTGCTCCTCTTGGGCATTGAACTGCCTCCATAAACACCTGACCGTTCGCCTTGAGCTCATGTATGCGTCTTGTGCCGCGAACGGAAAGATGCAAGACGCGCGGGACAATTTCAGCCGCCGGGAGGGGGAACGCCCTGCGGAGAAAGCGCACGGGGAAGAGACGGCCCGCGATGAGTCCGTTCCTGATTCAGCCGTAAGCTGACGCCGTCCTCCGCCAGTTTATTCCCTGCAAGGCAAAAAGGTCAAGCATGATGCTCTTGGAAGAGCGTTTTTACCATACACGCGGTGCTGAAACTCTCCCTGACCGCCGGAGGCGCGAGCGGTTTTCGTGCGTTTCCGTCAAGCCGCGTTGCGGCCTGGACGGCGCAAACGCCGCGAAGCGGGGTTTGTCATCACTCTGGCCCGTGTGGAACACGGGTTTTCTTTGCGGCAATGAATATTGCCGCCCGTGCGGTAGTGAAAATACACGTCTCGCACAGCGCCATCAACATGGTGTCACTACAGAGCCGCTGTGATTTTCGCTTGAAGCCAGACTCCCTCGCGGGTATACTTTCAAAGTTTACCGTAATTTTGCACTATCATTCCAGCGTTGAAGGAGTTTCTCCATGACCTCACCGCGCGAACGTCTGGCCAGCCGTCTTGGTTTTCTGCTTCTTTCCGCAGGGTGCGCCATCGGCCTCGGCAATGTATGGCGCTTCCCCTATATCACCGGGCAGTATGGCGGCGCGCTTTTCGTGCTGGTGTATTTATTCTTTCTTCTGGTTATGGGCCTGCCCATTCTGACCATGGAATTTGCAGTGGGGCGCGCCTCGCGGCGCAACATGGGCGACGCGCTGCGCCAGCTGGAACCGAAGGGCACGCGCTGGCACGGCATCGGCTGGTTTCCTCTCGTGGGCGGTTACTGCCTGATGATGTTCTATATTCCCGTGGCCGGCTGGATGCTTTCCTACTGTTGGTACATGGGGTCGGGTGAACTGGCGTCTCTGACGCCGCAGGCCGTAGGCGTGTTTTTCGACGAGCTGCTTCTGTCAGCGTGGGAGATGACCGGCTGGTCGCTGGCCGTGCTGATTATGGGCTTCGGCGTGTGCGGCATGGGCGTGCGCAGAGGGCTGGAACCGGTGGTCAAGTATATGATGCTGGGCCTGCTTGTCATCATGCTGGGGCTGGCTGTGCGGGCCTTGACTCTGGACGGAGCGGCGGAGGGCATTGCCTTTTATCTTGCGCCCGATTTCGCCCGGATGAAGGAGGCGGGCATTCTTAACGTGGTCAGCGCGGCCATGAACCAGGCCTTTTTCACCCTGTCCATCGGCATGGGCGGCATGATGATCTTCGGCAGTTACCTGGATGACAGGCGCAGCCTGACCGGTGAATCCGTGCTTATCGTGGGGCTGGATACCTTTGTGGCCCTTACTGCCGGGCTGATTATCTTTCCGGCCTGTTTTGCCTTCGGCGTAAGGCCGGACAGCGGTCCCGGCCTGATATTCATCACACTGCCCAATATTTTCAACGCCATGGACGGAGGACGCTTCTGGGGCAGCCTGTTCTTCATCTTCATGAGCTGCGCCGCGCTGTCCACCGTGATCGGCGTGGTGGAAAACATCATTTCCTACAGTATGGACGTGTGGGGCTGGAGCCGGAAAAAATCCACCCGCATACACGCTGTGGGGCTGGCCGTGCTGATGATGCCCTGCATCCTTGGCTTCAACCGGCTTTCTTTCATCAAGCCGTTCGGGCCGGGCAGCGGAATCATGGACGTGGAGGATTTCATCGTCAGCAATAACGTGCTGACCCTGGGTTCCTTTATCATGTTGCTGTTTTGCACCAGCCGTTACGGCTGGGGCTGGAAAAATTTTCTTGCCGAAGCGGACAAGGGCGAGGGGCTGAAATTCCCCGCCATGCTGCGGCCCTTTCTGGCCTGTATACTGCCTGTAGTGGTGTTTGCGCTGTTTGTACAAGGCTATATCAACAAGTTCTCCCCGCTGTTTCAATAAGATGAAATCGAGGCTGCCGGCAAAGTCAGCGGCCTCGAAAATTGCGAGCAGGCCGCGGCTTGGCCGCGCCGTAAAGCGAACGATGTTCGTGCGTTTCCGCCAGGCCGCTTTGCGGCCTGGCGGAAACGCCGCGAAGCGGGCTTTGTCATCAGTCTGGAAATCTTCCCTTTGAGGACGGGGCCGCTGCTGCCGTATCGCGGCGCCGCGCGGTATGCGATTGTTCTGTTTTTGCAATATTATTCCAGTGTTGAAGGAGTTTTTTCATGGCTTCATCTCGTGAACGTCTGGCAAGCCGCCTGGGCTTTCTTCTGCTTTCGGCCGGGTGCGCCATCGGCCTCGGCAATGTATGGCGCTTTCCCTGGATTACCGGGCAGTACGGCGGCGCGTGGTTCGTGCTGATTTATCTGTTCTTTTTATTGGCGGTCGGCTTGCCGATCATGGTGATGGAGTTTTCCGTGGGGCGGGCTTCCCGTCACAATATGGGCCGGGCCTTTCACATCCTGGAACCTGCCGGGACAACATGGCACGCTTTCGGCTGGTTCAGCCTGGTGGGCAGTTATCTGCTGATGATGTTCTATATGCCCGTGGCAGGCTGGATGCTGGCCTACTGTTATCATATGGGCGTGGGCAGTCTGGCTTTGCCTCCCGAACAGGTGGGGGCCTTTTTCGGGAATATGCTGGGCGATCCCGCGGGCATGACATTTTGGGCGGCCATAGTGTTGTTGTGCGGTTTTGGGGTGTGCTGGTTCGGCGTGCGCAACGGGCTGGAGCGCGTGGTGAAGATCATGATGGTGGGGCTTCTGCTGATCATGATCGGCCTGACGCTTCGGGCCGTGACCCTGGACGGCGCAAGCGAAGGCTTGGCCTTCTACCTTGCTCCGGACTGGAGCCGTATCGAAAAGGCGGGCATCCTCAACGTGATCAGCGCGGCCATGAATCAGGCGTTTTTTACCCTGAGCCTGGGTATCGGGGCGATGATGATTTTCGGCAGTTACCTGGACAACCGGCGGAACCTGACCGGAGAATCCATGTTCATTGTGGGGCTGGATACCTTTGTGGCCCTGACTTCCGGCCTGATTATCTTCCCGGCCTGTTTTGCCTTTGGCGTGCAGCCGGACAGCGGCCCCGGCCTGGTATTCATCACCTTGCCCAATATTTTTAATCAGATGCCCATGGGCACGCTGTGGGGCAGTCTGTTCTTCGTGTTCATGAGCTGCGCCGCGCTGTCCACTGTGATTGCCGTGGTGGAGAACATCATATCCTACAGCATGGACGTATGGGGCTGGAGCCGGAAAAAATCCATTGCCGTACACGGCGTGCTGCTGGCCCTGCTCATGATGCCCTGTATTCTGGGCTTTAACGTATGGTCGGCTGTCGCTCCGTTCGGCAAGGGCAGTGTTATTATGGATCTGGAAGATTTTCTTATCAGCAACAACATGCTTCCGCTCGGGTCGCTGATTGTGCTGTTGTTCTGCACCAGCCGCCGCGGCTGGGGCTGGAGCAATTTTCTGACGGAGGCCGACAAGGGAGAAGGGCCGAAATTCCCCCGCGCGGTGCGCGCCTATCTGACCTGGGTGCTTCCCCTTATGGTGCTTTTTCTGTTCGTGCAGGGATATATCGGCAAGTTCTTCTAGAGCATGACCGTGTTGCGGCATGGTGTTGATATCCTTACCCAGCATCATGCAATGTTGAATGTGAAGTGTTCAACATTGTATGATACCGGTACTGCCGTTTTAGAGCATTTTGTCATTGAAATGCTCTCGTAGTCGAGCGGAGCGAGGCTCATCTCTGCTCTCCTTATCCGTAAAGCGC